>CAMNMM010000053.1:0-5500 GCA_946544655.1 uncultured Caryophanales bacterium
CAATTTCTTGATAATCAACTTGCTTAGCCGCTAAAGCTTTAACATCAACATCATGAGTAATTGCTTTAGCAATTGGGTGTGTAGATAAGCATTCAGCAGCATATAAAGCATTTAATAATTCTTCTTCACTAACACCATTCTCATTAGCGATTTTTGTGATGGTGAACACACCATGAGTTAAAGTACCTGTTTTATCTGTCACAATCTTATCAACGTTATTTAATTGATCTAAATAGTTAGTGCCTTTAATGACAATACCTCTTTTACTGGCTAAACCCACACTAGCGAAATAAGCAAGTGGGACAGAGATAACGATAGCGCATGGGCAACCTGTAACGAGGATTTCTAATCCTCTGACCACAAATTCAGACCAGTCTTTAGTAATTAAACCACCGATAAGTAACACTAAAGCGGAGACAATAACGATGGCAGGTGTATACCATTTAGCAAACTTAGCGATGAATTCATCCGCTTTGGATTTCTTTTCACCACTATTAGAGATTAGCTCAATAATCTTAGCGACTGCACTATCTTCATATTTCTTATTTACCTTAATGGTAATAGAACCTGTTTTAACTAAGCAGCCAGCAAATACTTCTTTATTATTCTCATCAGTTAATACTGGGACAAATTCACCAGTTAAAGATGATTTATCAACATAAGCGGAACCAGAAACAACTTCACCATCAACTGGGATCATTTCACCCGCACTGATAACAACGTTATCACCGATTTCTAATTCTTCTGGGTCAACCTTTCTAATTTCCCCATCTTTTAGTAAGTTAGCGTATTCCACTCTTAATTGAATGGCGTTCATGACCGCTAATTTGCTTCTATTAGTGGCAACCTTTTCTACAACTTGACCAACTTGGAATAAACCAACAACCATCATCGCTTCCATAGCGAAATGGACACCATGTTCAGCTTGACCCTCTCTTAAGAGGTGGATAACCGCTAAAGCGGTTGCACCTAAGACAGCGATAGTAATTAATAAGTTATGGTCAATGATGTTTCTAAGGTTTTTAATGTGCTTAATAACACGCCAAGTAACATCATATGTTAATAAGACTGTTGCCGCGGTATAAATAGCAAATCTAATCCAACCACTATTATCAAATCTTTCTAAAACAGCAAGGTTAATAATTAAGACAATAACAGCAATAAGGATTCTTGCTAATAAGAACCACATACTTGGGGTAAAGAGTCTTTCTTTAGGTTCGACCTTACCTTCAATTTCACTAATATCTAATGGATCGCTTTCAACTTGAGCAATAACCTTTTTAATTTGTTCAATTGTCCAAGGTTTATTTTTATATGTAATAAATAATTTATTAGTGGAGAAGTCGATATGCGCATCTTCAATACCTTCTTGCTTTGCAAGATGAGCTTCTGATTTATGCGCGCAGTTAGGGCAATCAAAACCAGAGATATGGTAAGTTTTCTTCACCACTTTCTTATCTAAGTCATAGATATCTAATGGATCGCTTTCTACTTGAGCAATAACTTTTTTGATTTCTTCGACTTCTAATTCTTCTTTTTTATAAGTGATATACATCTTATTCGTCGAAAAATCGATATGACAGCTATCGACTTTTTCATGTTTGCCTAAATGGGCCTCACTCTTATGGGCACAGTTTGGGCAATCGAATCCAGAAATGTGATAAGTTTTCTTAATCATTTTCTTCTTCCTCCTCCATTACGTGTTCATAAGCAACGCCTAAAAGTAAGCGCACATGTTTATCAGATAATGAATAATACACTTTTGTCTTTTCTTTACGGGTTCTCACTAAGTCAGCATCTTTTAAGACTCTTAATTGATGGCTCACTAAAGATTGAGAAGCCCCTATTTCATTAGCGATATCGTTGACACATTTTTCAATCATGCAGTCCATGTTAAGACAGGTACCACAGTTGCAGTCCCCTTCACAGACACATCTATCGTCATCGAGTAACGCTAACATAATCTTTAATCTTGTTGCGTCGGAAGCTGTTTCGAGCAAGCTTTCCATTTTCTTAATTGTTGAGTTTTGAACACCTTTCATATTTTATCACCAGGACTATTATATGAATGTTCGTTCATATTTGCAATTAAAAAATGAATGACTGTTCATATAGTTGTCAGTTAGTCGAAGACTAAAAGCCCGCTACTAAACAAGTCAAATAACCAAATATATTAGCGATAACAAAGCAAATAGCTAAGATAATGAATGCTTTTCCAATTGTCTTTTTATCTTTTAATAAGACCATTAAACCTAAGCCAGAGTTAACTAATAAACCCGCAAATAAGGCACCAAATGATAAGTTACCAGAAATGAATAATTCAGTAATTAAAATAGATGAAGCACAGTTAGGAATAAGACCAATGATAGAGGCAAATAAAGGCGCTAAATAACGATTTGTCATCATGAAGTTAGAGAAGTTTTCTTCGCCAACAAAACCAATAAAAAGGCCCATTGCTAAATTAATAACAAAGACATAAGCAAAGATCTTCGCGGAGTGAATTAATGGATGCACTAAATGCGCATGCGCAGGTGTGTTTTCATGATGATGCGTATGACATTCATGTTCTTCTTCAACATGGTCAATATCAACAATCTTTTGTTTTCTAACAAATAAATCAATAAGAAGACCCACGATGATACCACTAGCGAGTTTTAAACCTAATAATGGGAAGATCATTAAAGTCTTTTCATTCCAAGCGCCTAAAAGCACTAATAAGGCTTCATCAGAACAACTTAAGAAAACAGCAATAACTGTGCCAATAGTGATGAATTTTTTAATATATAAGTCCGCAGCAATAACGGATGTACCACACTGTGGAACTAAACCAAATAAAGCACCAAAGATTGGGGAAGTCTTCTTTCTTTTAATTAAAAAGTTTGAAACTGGTGTTTCTATAAAAGAGAGAATGACATGAAATAAGAATACGAAAGCAAAGACAATTCCACTGTCTTTTAATGCGTCTAATAAGATGTCTAAGAATAATTCCCAAGTCATACGGGTAACTATTGTAACACAAAATAGAATTTTGTAATGACAAACGATAAGAATAATGAAATAATCTTCTCATGATTAAAGCAGTTTTATTTGATTTAGATGGTACATTACTACCAATGAACGAAGAAGAATTTAAGAAAGTTTATTTCGGCGCAGTCTATCAAAAAGTTAAACATTTTGGTTATAAACCTGAAGATTTAGTGAACGCTATTTGGTTTGGTACTAAAGCGATGGTTAAAAACGATGGTAGCATGCCTAACGAAGAAAGATTTTGGGAGGCATTTTCCACTATTTATCCAGATAGTAGAAAAAGAGATGAGAAAGAATTCAATGATTTCTATCATAACGATTTCCCTAAATTAGCTTTCGCTTGCGCAATGCCTATCCAGCCATTAGCCGCACCTTTTATTAAAGAACTTAAAAATAGAGGCTATGAAGTCATTATTGCTTCTAATCCAATCTTCCCAGTTGTGGCCACTAAAGCACGTATGGTCTGGGCGGGATTAAATCCTGATGATTTTAAGGATATTACTGCTTATGAGAATTCTTCTTTTGCAAAACCAAATCTTAAATACTATGAAATGATTTTAGAAAGAAATAATCTAAAACCAGAAGAAGTCATTATGATTGGTAATGATGTTAGAGAAGATATGATTGTTAATAAATTAGGAATTGATTCCTATCTCATTACTGATTGTTTATTAAATCTAGATAATGAAGATATAAATAAATACAAGCACGGAACCTTTAAGAAAATTATGGATCTCGTGCTTGCTAGATTATAGTTTTTAAGAAGTCGTTAGCCTTTTTAAGAGCGTTCTTCCAGTTATCGAATTCTAAGAGATTGTAAGCTTCTTGGTATTGACATACCTTGATGTCATCAATCTCTTTTTCTTGTCTATGATAATCGAGATTATTAATTTCACCGACAAAGAGCACTACATCTTTATTAACATCGATTTCAGGGATGTAATAATTCACTACTTCTCTAAAACCTTTTTTGATATTAACTTTAAGTCCTGTTTCTTCTAAACATTCACGTAAAGCGGTTTCTTCTTCTGTTTCGTTATTTTCGACATGCCCCTTAGGAAAAGACACAAAACCATTGGTTTGTTTAACCAATAGATAATGTATTTCTTTATTGATAAGTATGTAGGCGATTACACCACAGGACTTTTCGTATTTCATATCGTTTAAAAAGATGGTGAATCATCAAAGTGTTTCCAATACTGATAATCTTTTACCGTTAAAGATTGTTCTTCATCCGATTCATCAAATATTTTTAAGAATTTATTAATTCCTTCCATATAGTAATATGTTCTGCTTTTGACTTTGTACATGGTGGTTTCAATACCAATGACTTTAGTCTCACCAGAAGATCTAGCGCCATTAATAAGTTCAACATCGAAAATGTCAGCATATAAACCACTAATTGTGCCTTCCAAGGATTTAATGGCATCAAGAGTGGTCATGTTTTTAGATGTATTGGTCTCAACAGAATATGACTCCCAATCACCGTTATTCATAACATCTTTACGATAATATACATAGCTATCATTATCAAAATGCGCAAAATAGGAGTTATTGTAATTACCTTGTTGATAAGTGTTGATATAGACATCTTTATCCACTATTTCAATAAGGCCTTTTTCTTTATTAGTGAAGCCAATATTAAATTCGACTTTAAAATCAGTTGGTGGAGTATTTTTAAAACCGTATTGATAACCAAAAAAGTTACAAGCGGTTAAGCATAATAATGAAGCGCCGAGGAAGACTATTTTTTTCATTTTTCTAACTCCTTATTTTAAAAATATCTTTTGTAATTATTTCCACCATTATATATCAAAGTTTTTCTTGGATAAATCAAAGTTTTTAAAAGTATTATTAACAAAAAACGCTCCTTGTAAGAGCGCTATTAATATTATATGGAGCACGCGACGGGAATCGAACCCGCACGATTAGCTTGGGAAGCTAAAGTTCTACCACTAAACTACGCGTGCTTCTTGTAAAAAAGCCCTTTGTCAGGGCTTATTCACTAATTTGGTGGGTACTGACGGGATCGAACCGCCGACCTTCTGTACGTCAAACAGATGCTCTCCCAGCTGAGCTAAATACCCAATTTTGCTGGTGCCGACTACAGGAATTGAACCCGCAACCTACTGATTACGATTCAGTTGCTCTACCAGATTGCGCTAAGTCGGCAACTGCAGTCGCTCTAATATAATAATCAAATAGATAAAAAGTTGCAACAAACAATTTATTTTTTTATTTGGGATAGTTAAGGCTATGCCTTTTTCTTTTTAAAACTCGGAGAAAAGACAAAGGATAGCTTTTCCTTTTTACATATTCTTTGAATAGCAAATTTACCTTGTGTCATCGCGATTGGAAGACCACCTGGGCCTTGTAACCATTGGCCAGATAAATAGAAATCTCTTAAGCCTTTTAATTGACCATGGTGAGAATACATACCACCTTTTGGCATGAAGAAGAATGACATGTAAAC
>CAMNMM010000054.1:0-5418 GCA_946544655.1 uncultured Caryophanales bacterium
CTTTGTTAATCATTCAGCATCAACGTTACGTGTGACACCTAAGCAGCCCCAGAAGCCAGCTTCGGAACCACCATGACCATTCTTATCAGCGTAAACTTTGTATGTGTCTTCACCGATAACGAATGTGTGTTCTTCATCACCCCAGAATGTGGTTGTTTCGAATTGTAAGTTGGCACCAGAGTTACCGCTAACGCAGTCAAAGTGTGTTTGCCAACCTTCACCTGTAGCGATGAAACCGATTGAGCAATAGAAGTAGACATCTTCGCCTTCAATCTTCCAGAAACGTTCAGCATCAACGTGGTTATGTAATTGATATTGACCACCAATAACACGTTGGAAGTTACCAGCGATCTTGCCAGCTTCGTGCCATTCAGCAATTGTTTCTAATGTTAAGTTAGCTTCGTTAACGCCACCAAACTTGAGATATGGACCAACTTCAGTAACGCCTTCTGGTAAATCAGTATCTGCTAAATTAACAACAGCGGCCTTTGAGAAGTTAATTGGTTGAATTGAGTCAAAGACGATGGAATTGTCTTGGTCTGTTCTTAAATAGTAATTACGTGTCGCATCTCTTGCTCCTGTTGCAGTGTTTGTGAATGGGATGTTAGCGTATGATTCTGGCGTACCACCATAAACTTGATAGAAAGCACCAGAAGTTAATTCAATGTCAGTTAAATTGTACTTGAGTGTGAATGCTTTGCTTGTTGCATCAAATTCAGCGGCTTTGTAGTCTTCCGCGGCTGGTGTTTCTTTACCATCGATGAATGTACCACTTTCACCGTTTGTTCTTAAGCCCCATGCCCATTTGAATTCACTAGCTTCATAGTTACTAACTGTACCAGTAACTTTAACATAGACTTTACCGTCTTCATTCGCTAATGAGATTTCACCAATACTAACTGTCTTTCTTGGAGCAATTGATGTGGAGGTTGAAGGCTTCTTACTAGTAGATTGTGTTTTACTACCAGAAACTGGTTTAGCAGTTGAACCACCACCATTACCACCGCCACAAGCGGAGATGGCTAAAGAGCCCATGATGGCCACTAAACAGAGAATTTTTTTGAATTTCATAGAAAAATTCCTTTCTTTCTTTGGGGAACATTAAAAATGCACCCGTTAGTTTGTTTAAGAAATATGTATCTTGTCAGTCGTATTATAAAGTGATTTTTTATTGTATAGCAAGACATAAGCAACACTCTTATAAACTTTCTTAAAACCCGTAAACAAATTGATTTATTATTCAACTTTTTGCATTTTACTAAACAAAAAAAGAGAACCACCAAGGTTAGTGATTCTCATTTTTAATTTTATTTTTTGATTAAGCGGCGAAGACCACTGTGAAGTATTTAACAGCTAAGTTATAGCTATCAACTCTGGTGAATTTGAATGTGTTAGCACCAGCGACTAATGCGACAGCACCAACTTCACAATCACCGATTTGTGAATATGTGACTGAACCAACTGTTTCGCCTGCTGCTTCTGGTAAAATACTACCAAATGTCGTTGTAAGATTTGCACTTGGATCAACTTCTGCACCATTGACTTCAAGTTTGAAGTTGCATGTATTAGCACTATCTTTAACGCTAGAGAATGATTTATTTTGGTTATCATTACTGCCATCGTGCCAGTAGTCCATTGCGCCTGTTAAATAGACTTTACCGGTCTTGGCTTCTGGAATGTTAATTTTAACTTCCATGTATTCGCCTTTAGTTGAAAGTTTGATACAGCCTGCTGGAGCACCACCTTTATCAGTGCCTTCTATGGTTGCTAACGCTGTAGCAACTCTTAAACCTTTAGCGTGGCAAACTGAGCATTCAATGTTTTCATAAGCAACACCTTCACCTGAAGCTGCAACTTCTGTTGCGGTCCATGTGTGTTGTTTGAGTTTTGGAATAGCTCTTTCTTCTTTGTTACCAGCGTCACTGACACGTTCTTCTTTACCTTCAGCAGCACATGTGGCTGGAGTAACGACTTTCCAATCACCCCATTTTTCTCTTGAGGTTGATGGTCTTTGTGATGTTGAGGCTGGTTTAGCAGTTGATTGATTTGCATTATTACCACCATTACAAGCGGCTAATGATAATGCAGCAAAAATTGTCATTAAAGCGACTAATCTTTTTTTCATTAAAAATTTCCTCCGAAAAAATTATGTATTTTATCTAACACGGTTCGTGTTTAGTAAATCTTAATATATTATAGCAAGAAATTTTCAATTCTATTACAAATTAAATAACCTTCACGATTATGCACGTCTGTGCGGTTATACATAATGCGCTCTTTATTAGGAGTTAAAAATACACCACCAGCTTGTTCAACGATGACTTGGCTAGCAGCGGTATCCCACTCTTTGGTGCCATCGCTTAAACGATAGGTAAGTTCGCCATAGCCTTGAGCGATTCTACAAGCCTTTAAAGCGGAACCCCACTTTTCAATTTTAGTAATTTTATTTGGGTATTTAGCAATTACAGCATCTTCTTCTGGTTTGGAATGGAAGACACTCTTGTAAACTGTTAAATTGTCAATTTTATCGTTGACGTGTATGCGTTTGGTCAGTCCATCCTTACGATAGAAGGCGCCCATTCCTTTAGCAGCGAAATAGACTTCACCAGTTAATGGAACAACTACGACACCGACCACTGCTTCATGTTTATAAGCAAGGGCGATGTTTGTGGTGAAACCACCATCTTTAGCGACAAAGTCTTTTGTGCCATCGACTGGATCAACAATCCAAACGAAATCGTTATCTAGTCTAGATAAATCATCGGTACTTTCTTCAGTTAAGAAAGCATATGTTGGATATTTTTTATGAAGATATTCTCTAATTACTTTATCGGCGTTTTTATCCGCGAGAGTAACTGGAGAATTATCATCTTTGATTTCCACGGAAAAGTCAGTGTTGTATATCTCTAATATACCTTTAATGGCTTTAACACCCGCTTCAATCGCGGCTTCGAGTTGTTCTTCCCACATTCTATTCATTTCCTTTCTTCACCACTTCGGCAAATAAGTCTAAAAGTTCATTAATAACTTCTGGACCAAACTTCTTATAAGTAAAGCCTGCGGCGAATGCATGACCACCACCACCAAAGTGCATGGCTATTTTTTGAATGTCAAAGGTGCTACTACGCATTTCTACTTGCATGCCACCATTATCAGTTTCAGAAGCTACAAACCAAACTGGGAAACCTGTGACGTAACTTAATAATGAAGTATTACCACAGATTTGAGCGGAGGTAACTCCGAGTTCTTCTCTTTCTTTTTTAGTGGCGACAGCGTAGATGATACCACGTTCATCTTTTGTGACGTGGCTATAAATGAATGATTTAATTGTTATTGATATTTCAGGAACTAAGTTGTTTGTCTTATTTAATAAGATTGGATCAACACCAAGGTCACATAAATCACGGGCGATTTCAAACATCCTGACAAAGTTATTAGCGAATTGGAATCTCGCGGTATCAGTCATTATACCGAGGTATAGAGCGCTACCGGCGATTAAATCTATTTCTAAATTATTTTCTTTAGCGAAACGATAAATCAATTCACAAGTTGATGTGGCATTATCATCAATGACTTCTGGACCTTCATGGAAAGTATGAGTGTCAATGTGATGATCGATTTTGGCAAAATCACGTGCTTTCCACGCTCTTTGATCTTCCAAACGATTGATGTCATTGCTATCAAGAACTATAGCTAAAGATTGGGCAATTATTTCATCGGAGACAACATCCATTTTACCGAGAATATCAAAAAACTTTTTTAACCCACTGCCAACGCAGTAGACTTGTTTTTCTGGATATCTCGTTCTGAGAATGTTTCTTAGAGCAATTTGGCTTCCATAACAATCACCATCGGGATTAAGATGACCGAAAATCACTATCGAATCATATTGCTCAATCTTGGAGATGATCGCTTCAAACATTAGAATTCGTTATCCTCTTTTTCTTCTTCGGACTCTTCTTGTTCTTCGTCAGAATTGAAGTCTTCTTCCTTTTGTTCTTCTTCGTCTTCGAAGGCCTTATTGTATTCGGCTTCTTCTTCCTCTTCTTCACTATCATCATAGGAAGTTTCGACATCGGAATAAACTTCACTCATATCGATGTGGACTTTCTCGAATTTGTGACGAATTCTGAGGTCCCATTCGTTTTCGCCTAAAGTGACGAAACGGCCATCAAGCATTAAGTTTGTGTAGAAGCGAGAGACCTTTGCTGCTGCTTCTTCTTCACTTAAGCCAGCTTCTTTAACACAGTAAGCCCAAATATCTTGGAACTTGCTTTGTTGGCTTTGGGCGCTTACGTAATCGTAAGCATAGTCTAATAATGATTTTGACATACTAATGTCCTCCTACATATGTATTGGAGCGCTGACACCGATAAGGGCAAGCGCATTCTTTAACACTATTTTACTTGCTTTAACTAAAGCAAGACGTGAACCACTGAGTTCTAAATTGTTTTGATCGATGACACGGCATTCGTTATAGAAAGCGTGAACGAGTTCCGCGAGGGTATGGATGTAATTTGTAACCTTATATGGTGCTTTATCTTTAGCCGCATCATTCACTAAATTAGCAAAGTCAGCAAGGTGCTTTAATAAAGCCATTTCAGAAGGTTGGCTTAATAACTTAGCGCTGTTATCAATAGCGATATCTTTACCTTGTTCTAAAATAGAACAGAGTCTAGCGTGAGCATATTGAGCATAATAAACTGGGTTATTAGAACTTTGTTCTTTTGCTAAGTCCATATCAAAGTCTAAGTGAGATGAAGGAGCACGCATTGCGAAGAAATAACGCATCGCATCAACGCCAACTTCTTCACAGACATCTCTTAAAGTGATGGCATCTCCTCTTCTTTTACTAGCTTTATATTCTTGTCCGTCTTTAAGGAATCTCACCATTTGAATTAACTCAACATGGAGAATATCTTGTGGATAACCATGCATCATTAAAGCGGATTTCATTCTATTAATATAACCGTGATGGTCTGCTCCTAAGACGTCAATAAGAGCGCCAAAAACAGGAGACAATTTATTAACGTGGTAGCAGATATCAGGTAAGAAGTAGGTGTAATCACCATTACTCTTTTGAATAACACGGTCTTTATCATCGATAAAGTCAGATGTCTTTAAATATAAGGCATCATCTTGTCTATATGTATATTTGCTTAAGAAGTCTAATTCTTTTTCGATAGCGTTGTCCGCTCTAATGGCTTTCTCTGAAGAGAAGACATCGTGCTTAACTCTAAATAATTCTAAGTCTTTAACAATTCTATCAAGTTCGATTTTGACACCTTTTTCTTTGAAATATGGGATTGGGTCGGCCATCTTAAGTGCTTCGTCACCAATTTCATTTTTAATTGTTTCAGCAATTTCAACGATGTCATGACCAGCATAACCATCTTCTGGGATTTCGGCTTGGATACC
>CAMNMM010000055.1:0-5414 GCA_946544655.1 uncultured Caryophanales bacterium
ATCACATCGAATGAAAAGCAATCAATGGACGGTCAATTAATTCCTGATTTTTCTAAAAATGTGAACAAAGATTTTACAACTGCTAATATTCACATTACAAAGAAAGTACCTGGCACAGGAGATCAAGAAGGTAAACTTGTTGATGGTGATGTTGCTTCTTTTGATATCCAACAAAAAGATGGTGTTATTTCAACCTATGGTTGTTCCTTATACTTAAGAACTGTCCAACTTAATGCTGGCCAAGCATTTGGCAAGAGTTTCCGTGACTTTGGTGAATCCTCAGTTTTATTAGTGAGAGCCATTGGTGACTTATTCACCAAGCCAAGTGCATGGAAAGATACTGGTGGTATTATTGCTGTGGCTTTTGAAACCACAGGTGTTTTACAAAACTTTGGCTTTGCTAGATTCTTATATGTTTGGGCATTTATTTCTGTTAACTTAGCGGTATTTAATCTTCTCCCATTCCCTGGCTTAGACGGCTGGCAATTACTCGTCACCTTCGTAGAAGCCGGTACAAGAAAGAAGATTCCAGATAAAGTTAAAAATATTGTCTCCCTAATCGGCTTAGGCTTGTTATTATTACTTATGGGAGCATTAGTAGTTAAAGATGTAGCTCGCTACTTCTTTATGGCGGTGGTGTTATGACAGATAAGATGATATCTTTCTTAAACCATATTCATATCGACAATGTCGAAGCTTTTGACTTGGACTTTGAAATGGTGGGTCGTAACCGCTTTAAACGTGAACAAGTCGATATGGTGATCGTTAAAAAGACACCTTGGAAATATCATTTATTAAGAGAATTCCAAGATGGTTTAAATACTTTAACTTATCCATATATGCTCCGTTTCTCTTACATAGTAAGACCAGATATGAAAGACCTATTAGAGTTATTTGAGGAATGGTATCAAACTCTTTATCATGTCCCTCATAATCTTCTTTTAGAACCACAAGATGATGTCTTATTAAAAGTGACTTACGCTAATGAAGCGGAGAAAGAACAATATCAAAGCTGCATTAAAGACTTTAGAGACTTTTTAGATTTCTTAAATTACGAATTCTCCATTAAGGAAGAAGTCGCTCCTCAAGAGGAAGAAGTTAATATCTCTAAGAGTGAAATGCGTAAGATTGTCCAAAAGGCTAATAAAGAAGCGGAAGAAGCTTTGGAAGAAGAAAGCGCTGCTAGACAAATCAACGACCGTAGTGAAGTTGAACAATTAATCGCAGAAGAAAAAGCCCAGTTAAACGAAGAAACTGAAGATGAATTATTAAAACGTGCTCGTCAAAACGCTAGAGAAATGGCTAGAGACAGAGAAAGAGCGAGATTAAATAAACGTGGTAATTATGAACCACTTGAAAAGATCGATGATATTGTGAGAACAACAGACCATGTTGACTTCTCCGCTAAAGTCTTTTCCGTTGAAATCAATGAATACGGTGAAAGAAAGAAATTAAACATTGGTTTATTTGATGATGCTGATGGTGCCATTTACGCTAACATGTATCAAAATGCATCGTTATCTGATGAAACAATTGAAGAAATGAAGAAGTGGGGCACTAATGTCCGTGTACGTGGTGCTGCCTACTACGATGAATATAACAAAACCATGGCGGTCAAAGCCCATTATATTGACTTACTACCACCAGATGAAATTAAAAAAGATACTTCTGAAAAGAAGCGTGTTGAACTTCACCTACATTCTAATATGTCAACAATGGATGGCATCAGCCATATGATTGAATATGCTAAATACGCTAAAGCCTTAGGCCATACCGCTATGGCCATTACTGACCACGCTGTTGTTCAAGGCTATCCAGATGCCCAAGATGCTGGTAAAAAGACTGGTATTAAGATGCTTTATGGTGTCGAATTCTACATGGTTGATGACCTTAAATACATCCAAAACCCATCACCTGTCGAATTAAATAAGGCCAAGTATGTTGTTCTCGACTTAGAAACAACTGGTTTAAATGCCTATTATGATCGCATTATCGAATTTGGTGCGGTTAAGGTTGAACACGGTATTGTCACTGAATCAATGGATTTACTTATCAATCCTGAAAGGCCACTTCCAAAACGTATTGTTGAAATTACTAATATCACCGATAAGATGTTAGAGAAGCAACCTACTATTAGAGAAGCTTTGCCAAAGATTATTGAGTGGATTGGTGATGCGATTTTAGTGACACATAACGCATCCTTCGACTTTTCATTCTTACAATACGCTTTAAAGAGAGAAAACATGCCGATTCTAACTAATCCAGTAATCGACACCCTTCCTTTATCACGTTATTTATTCCCAGAATCTAGAAGCCATACCTTAGGTAGTTTATGCCGTAATATGGAAGTCGAATATAAAGAAGATGAAGCCCATAGAGCGGACTACGACGCGAAGGTCTTAAATGATGTTTGGATGCCAATGCTCGTTCTTTTAACAAAGAGTAATCGTCATTTAACTCATGCCGCTTTAGGGGAATTAGGTACTCCAAAAGCTCTTTATAAACACATTAGACCAACACATGTCATTGCTTTAGCAAAGAATAAGGAAGGTCTTAAAGCCTTATATAAACTCGTTTCATATTCACATATTGATTATTTAGCGGATGTTCCAAAGATTCCACGTAGTGAAATTGAAAAATTAAGAGAAAACTTAATCATTGGTTCCGCTTGCTTCAATGGTGATGTCTTTAGAGCGGCTTCTAACTATGGTGATGATGTCCTTAAACAAGCCATCTCTTTCTATGACTATATTGAAATTCAGCCATTAGAAAACTATTCATTCCTCATCAATATGGGTGATATGGATAAAGAAGACTTATTAATGCATATCAAAGATATCGTTAGATGCGCTGATGAGATGGGTAAACCAGTCTGCGCTACAGGCGATGTTCACTATGTTGATAAGAGACATAAAGTCTTTAGAGATGTCTATATTTCCGCTAAAGGTATCGGTGGTGTGAATCACCCACTTAATCCATATAAACGTAGTAAGATGCCTGAATTTGAAAATCCAGACCAACATTATCGTTCAACTGATGAAATGCTTAAGTGTATGGAATTCTTAGGCGAAGAAAAAGCTTATGAAGTCACAGTCACAAATACAAACATGATTGCGGATATGATTGAGCCTTTTTTACCTGTTCCTAACGATCACCTATATACCCCAACCATTGAAAACTGTGAAAACAATTTAAAGAACATGTGCTATGAAAAAGCTCATGAATTATATGGTGATCCACTTCCTGAATATATTGGAACTCGTTTAGAAAAAGAACTTAACGGTATTATCTCCAATGGTTATTCCGTTATTTACTACATCGCTCACTTATTAATTAAGAAAGCAAATGAAGATGGTTACATCGTCGGTAGCCGTGGCTCTGTCGGTTCTTCTTTTGTGGCGACTATGTCTAACATCACAGAAGTTAATCCATTACCGCCTCATTACCGTTGTCCAAAATGTAAGCATTTTGAATGGACAAGTGAAACCATGCCTGAATATCGTTCTGGTTATGATTTACCAGATAGAGTTTGTCCTGAATGTGGCACACCTTTAGTGCACGATGGTCAAAATATTCCATTTGAAACATTCTTAGGCTTCAACGCTGAAAAGACTCCTGATATTGACCTTAACTTCCCTGGTGATTATCAAGCTAGAGCTCATGACTACACAAAGGTGTTATTAGGTGAAAATAACGTCTTTAGAGCGGGCACGATTGAAACAGTTGCGGATAAGACTGCTTTCGGTTTTGCACGTGGCTATATTGAAAGAAAAGGTTTAGACCTTGAAACATATCCAAAAGTGAAGATTGCTTATCTCGCTAGTGGATGTATTGATGTTAAACGTACAACAGGTCAACACCCAGGTGGTATCGTCGTTGTTCCTACTGACCATGAAGTTTATGACTTCACGCCTGTGCAATATCCTGCTGATGATATCGATAGTAACTGGAAGACCACACACTTCGACTTCCATTCTATCCATGATACAATTCTTAAACTTGACCTTCTAGGTCACGTTGACCCAATGGCCTTAAAAATGATGTCTGACTTAACAGGCGTTAAGCTTCAAGATATCCCAATGAATGATAAGAAAGTTCTTTCCTTGTTCTCAAGTGCAGAAGCTTTAGGCATGGATCATGACTATATGAACGCTAAAACAGGTGCATTATTGCTTCCTGAATTCGGTACTGAATTCGTTAGAGGCGTTTTGGAAGAAACAAATCCTAAATCATTCTCTGACTTAGTCATTATTTCTGGTCTAACACATGGTACTGGTGTGTGGCAGGGTAACTCTGATGAACTTGTTAAAAACGGCACTGCAACATTACAAGAAGTTATTGGATGTCGTGATGATATTATGACCTATCTTATCAGTAAAGGTATTCCAAGCAATATCTCCTTTATGATTATGGAAGATGTCCGTAAAGGTCGTGGTTTAAAAGAACAATATGAAGAAATCATGAAGGCTAATAAAGTGCCTGAATGGTATATCGAATCATGCAAGAAGATTAAATACATGTTCCCTAAAGGTCACGCTGTGGCGTATGTCACTATGGCGGTCAGAGTAGGTTACTTTAAAATCTACTATCCTTTAGAGTTCTATGCGACCTTCTTCTCTGTTAGAAGTAAACAATATGACATCAAGACCATGATTAAAGGAAAGGATGCTATCATTAGTAAAATCGAGGAATTACGTACCAAACAAAGAGTTTCTAACGAAAAGCTTTCACCAAAAGAAGGCGAACAATTAAAGACCTTAATCAACGCCTTAGAAATGGTGCAAAGAGGTTATCATTTCGCTAATATTGATTTATATAGAAGTGACGCTTCTAACTTTGTCGTGGACTACGAACATAAAGCTTTAATTCCACCGTTTATCACCATTGATGGTTTAGGCGAAAACAACGCCATCACAGTCGTGGAAGAAAGAAAGAATGGTGAATTCCTCTCTAAGGAAGATTTATTAAGAAGAACCAAACTCACATCCACTAATGTCCAAGACTTAACAGATATGGGTGTTTTAGATTCACTCTCTGAAAGTGATCAACTCTCATTATTCGATTTCTAAGCGGGAAGTAGCACAGCTTGGTAGTGCGCTCGCTTCGGGAGCGAGAGGTCGTGGGTTCGAATCCCATCTTTCCGACCATTGATTATTATGCCCTGAATGAAGCAGGGCTTTTTTCTTTCGTGCGCGCGTTCCTATATGCAAATATTCTTGCTATTATTAAAAAAATAATTTATATTTATACTACGATAAAAGCAAAACTACAGCGATGTAGTGACGCAAAGCTATAGGGTCTTATCAAGATTGCCAGCTGCCGAAAAAGAAATTTAAGGTAGCAAGATGGCATTAAAACAAGAAACATCAAGAAAGATTAAAATCGGCGCTGCATCTGCAATGTGCGTCTTTTCT
>CAMNMM010000056.1:0-5394 GCA_946544655.1 uncultured Caryophanales bacterium
ACTCACCCAATTGCTAAAGCAATTACTCATGATGGTGATGTCAAAGCTTTAGCGGCTAAACAAGTTGATTATCAAGAAATCGCTGGCTTTGGTGTTAAGACCACTTATGAAGGCGAAACCATCTATGCTGGTAATGCTCAATTTATGAGAAATAATGGTGTAGAACACCTCAACGAAGAAGCGATTGGCACAATTGTTCACTGTAAGAAAGGCGACAAATACTTAGGCTACATCGTCTTATACGATGAAGTGAAAAAAGAAGCTTATGAAATGGTCAAACTCTTACATAAAGAAAAGAAAGGTGTTGTCCTTTTAACTGGTGATAAGAAAGAGAATGCTGATTACATCAAAGATGAATTAGGCCTCGACCGTGTCTATAGTGAATTAACTCCAGACCAAAAAACTGAAATTCTTGAAAAAGAAATGGTGGCCACTAATAAAGCAGTTGCTTTCGTTGGTGATGGCATTAACGATGCTCCAAGTATTATGCGAGCGGATGTTGGTATAGCTATGGGCGCTATCGGTAGTGATATCGCTGTTGAAAACGCTGATGTTGTTATCATGAACGATGATCCTGCTAAGGTCTATGAAGCTGTGAAGATTGCTAGAATTGCTAGACATACTGCTATCTTCAATATCGTCTTCGCCTTATTCGTGAAGTTCGTTGTTGCTATCCTAGTATTAATCCTTGGTAGTCAATATATCCCAATGATTGTTCCAGTCCTTGCGGATACTGGCTTGACTGTTGTATTAGTTATTAATTCCTTATTAATCTTATATAGAAAATTAAGAAAATAAGCGACACGTGTATATAAAAAGCACGCATCCCCTCTAG
Source organism: uncultured Caryophanales bacterium (assembly GCA_946544655.1). Classification (GTDB taxonomy): domain Bacteria; phylum Bacillota_I; class Bacilli_A; order RFN20; family CAG-826; genus RUG14515. The sequence goes on from CAMNMM010000056.1 coordinate 836, forward strand.
CAAAAGGATGCGTACCATTGAGATTAATTTTGTTAACTTATTTAGCGAATTTCTCAGCGGTTTCAACGCCAATTTCAATCATTCTTAATAAGCCATTTTGTCTTTGTTCTGGTGTGAGTTCTTCTTTGATTAAGAAAGAGTCACTGACAGTTAAGAGACAAAGGGCTTTTTTCTTTAATTTCGCAGCGTTGCAGTATAAGGAGAAAGCTTCCATTTCAACGGCTAAGACATTCATATCAGCCCATTTCTTCCAACCTTCTTTATCGGAGTTATAGAAGACATCACTTGATAAGACGTTACCGACGTGAACAGGAATACCTTTCTTTCTAGCAACGCTAACTGCGGCTTCCATAACATCGAAGTCCGCACTCGCGGAGTAATGACCATTTAAGTTATATTGATGTGCCCAGTTACTATCTGTACTAGCAGCGCTACCGACGATAATATCAAACAAGTTGATATTTTCTTGATAGGCACCACATGTACCGACACGGATAATCACATCAACGTTATAACGTGAATATAATTCGTAGGAGTAAATACCAATGGATGGCATACCCATACCTGAAGCCATAACGCTAATCTTTTTGCCATTTTTGGTGTAACCAGTATAGCCATAGATGTTACGAACACTAGTCACTAGTTTGACATCATGTAGATATGTATCGGCAATCAATTTAGCTCTTAATGGATCACCAGGCATTAAAACAACGTTAGCAAAATCGCCAGGATTGGCACTGTTATGAGGTGTAGACATATTATAAATTCTCCATTTCCCGAAAACTATTCTACAAAACTTAGCAATGTTTCTCAATAGAGAATAATGTTTTGACCTTCTACTTATAAATCGTTAGAATATCACCATGAAAGAAGTTAAGCTTAATCAAACTTACTACAAAGTTCTTATTACTATCAAAGCTCTAAATGACTTGCATTACTATCCACTTAACGAAGGTATCTATAAGATTCTTGTTGGGGTAGTGGATGAAGATACCAAACCATTCGTTGATTTAGATTGTTTTGGCACACTCATATCTTTTACGAGCAAAAAGGTTTGTCGTTTAACAATGATGTTATATCGTTATGGCTATATTGGAAGAATCTTTGACACACAAACTAAAAAGTTATATTTCTCTTTAACCGACAAAGGTATTGAAGTCACTGAAGCGTTCCTAAAAGCTCATAAAAAGCCTTTCGCAAGAAGAAACAAAAACGTCACACCGACAATTGTCAAAATTGACTAAATAACCTATTTTTTAGCCATTTTTGTTATCTTTTGTTGAAAATATATTCTCGAATATATTATGATATTTTTGCACACTTGAGGGGGTAAACATCATGCATTTTGCTTGGGATACACAACAATATATCGGCAATTTCATTGCAACTTTAATTTGTATTGTTTTAGTTTTTGGTGCTTTATTTTTTGTTCTTGTCAAAGTCGCAAAACGTAAATCCAGTTTCATCTTCCTTGGTTCATGTGCATTTTTATTCCTTCTTGCCTACTTATTCGACTTACCTGTCGTGTGTTCTTTAGTTGCCGCAGTTACCTCTGCTGGTTTAGCTGCTTGCTTCTTCGCTAATCTTGGTGATTTAAGAAAGTTCATTGCTAATCCATTCTCCAGAGTTACCGCTAAAGCGGCTAACTTCGGTATTGAAAGAATCTACGATACTCAACAATTATATAAAAACATCGAATCAGCAGTTATCTCATTAAGTAACGCTCGTATCGGTGCCATTATGACATTTGAAAAGAACACAAGTTTGAAAGATATTATGAAGAATGGTGTCCCAATTAATGCGCCAGTTACTCCAGAAATCCTTTTGACAATCTTCTACCCAGGTACACGTTTACACGATGGTGCGGTTGTTATCCATGGTAATGAAATCGTGGCGGCTAGTGTCTTCTTTACACCAACTACAAAACCATTCGCTGGTAAATATGGTTCAAGACATAGAGCGGCTATTGGTATTTCTGAAGTATCAGATGCCGTGACAGTCGTTGTTTCTGAAGAAACAGGACGTATCTCCTTTGCGGTTAATGGTGATTTAGAAGCCGTTACACAACAAAACTTCCTCCGTGTTTTTGAAAACTATATGGCGGATCAATCCTCCTCTGAAGAATAATGGACAGTAAAGAACTTTACGACTATATATTGAAAATCCAATCCATCGCCAAAATAGGATTGGTTTTTTCTAAAGACCCTTACGCTATTACTAACTATCAACAGATTAATGATCTTACTTTAGAAATGCTAGAAAAGCTCATGGAAATGGAGTTCCATAGACCTAATTATTTCTCTAGAGATATTTATCCTACACCAAGTGTATCTGTCCGTGCGGTTATTTTAAATGAAAATCGCAGCAAAGTATTGATGGTAAGAGAGGCCAATAGTGGGACTTATTCTTTCCCTGGCGGTTGGGCGGATCTCTATGATTCCGCTGGTCAAACAGCGATTAATGAATCAAGTCAAGAAGCAGGCGCAGACATTGAACTCGTACGTCTCGTGGGTGTACTCAATCGTACGCCATTTAAAACAAGCGTTTCCACCCCAGAATATCTCGTGGTTTTTGAAGCTAAACTTAAAGGTGAACTTCATGAACATGAATATGAAACCGATGATGTTGCTTGGTTTGATTTAGATAATCTCCCTCCATTATCTAGGAAAGTGATGAAGGAAGAAATTGACCGCATTATAAATGCGATAAAGACTAATAAAACTATCTTTGACTAAATAGATTATGCAAAATGTCCTTAATAAATAAGGTCATTTTTGTTATGATATTTTATATGGTCGAGTTTAAAGCCTTAACATCGTTAACAACTGTGCAATTAGCATTCGTCATTATTGTCCCAATAGTGGTGATTTTATTCTTTGCTATTGTCTTATATTTTCCAATCTCTGCGGCCTATCGTCGTAAGAGATTCCAAGTTATCTTTTATAAACGCGTTTATAAAGTGGCTTTAGAAAACGACTATTATTTAATCAATCAATTCTATTTCAAGGTTGATTCAAATAAACTCGCAAAAGTGGATCACATCCTCTTTGGTGAGAAATACATCTATGTCATCTTAACCAAATACTATGAAGGTGATTTAGTGGGTAAGTCCACTGATAAATCTTTGATTTTTATCTCTCATAAAGGTAAAAAGTGCTATACCGATAACCCAATTATTCAAGCTAAGAGTTTAGCGAGTAAATTATCATCTTCAACAGGTTTAGATACATCCATGTTAATTGGTATCACTTTAATTAACGATGACTGCAAAGTCGAAGTTCAAAGCGATTCCAAACAGTTCTATATTATCCAAAGAAAGAAATTCGCCGCTTTAATTAAAGCGATTGAATCTCGTCCAGTGGAAAACATCAATGATACACAACTTGCAAAAGCAGTGCAATCAATCGCTAAGGAAAACAAGAAGAAAAAGTAATGAAAGATTCACTCAGAAGCATTTCTTTTAACAAGTTCAAAGCCAATCCAACTTCCTACATTGCTGTAGGAATTATGTGTGGTTTGTTTTTACTTTTAGTAACAATCCTTGCTTTTATCGGTCCATCATTATTAATAATTGCGGTACCGCTTCTAGCGTTACCTTTCTTATTTGCTTCTCATGTTGCTTGTTATTATCTACAGATAAATCAACAAATTTCCTTATCCGCTTATGCGAGATATTTCATGGGTTTCTTCCGTTCACAGTTTAGAGGAAGCTTTAGAGGTTTAATCTCTTTCTTAAAGTCATTAGGCTTCTATTTTGCCACTGTGATAGTCGCTGGAATTATCTTCTATTTGATCTTCAAAGCGCAGTATGGTGAGACCTTTGTTAATTCGTTTAATACCTTAGCGTTCCAATATGTTAATAACGTCGAATTTACCTATGAAGAATTAACAGCGTTATTAGAGGATAACAACAATATGTTATTAACCTTCATCGTTTATATTTCCGCTGTGGGAATTCCTCTATCAATGCTCGCTTTTATTTACTATATTTCCTTCTCATCTTTATCCATCTATTATCGCACTAATGTGGCATTTGGTGCGGCATCGTTATTAAAGATGAGTGTCAGTAACACTTATGCTCGTCATCGCAACGAAATGCGTAAAGACTGGTTCTCTTTAAATTGGCCAATGTTAGTTTTATCCTTTGTGGGTATGCTAGCCTTTGGTGCGCTTGATTTCTTCTTAATTAAGAGAATCGATTTATTACCAACTTTCGTATTAGTGGGTGGTGTGGCCTTATTAATGTTTTATCTTCCATTCTATTTTGCCAACATGGAAACGATATATAAGAAATATGAAATGAATTTCAAAGAAGGTAATCAAGAAGCAATCGAGACCATCCTTAGAAGAATTCAAAATAGTATTGACCTAAGTGAAGAAGAAAAGAAGAACTTAGAAGCATCGTTACGTGGTCAAGATCACCAAGATGATGAGGATGGAGATAAATAAAAAACCCAGATTTTGCATCTGGGTATTAAGCTGTCTGGAGCAAGTGACGGGAATCGAACCCGCATATTAACCTTGGCAAGGTTACGTTCTACCACTGAACTACACCTGCA
>CAMNMM010000057.1:0-5244 GCA_946544655.1 uncultured Caryophanales bacterium
GGTTTAGCCTTAACAAAGACATGCGAAAAATGTGGTAAATCCGTCGTTATTGAAGTTAACTGTGAAACAGACTTCGTCGCTAAAGGTGATGCTTTCCGTGAATTAGTGGAAAACTGCGCTAAAGTCATCTTAGAAAAAGAACCAAAAGATGTTGAAGAAGCTAAAGCTTTAACAACTGACTTATTCACAGACGCTACAGTTAAAATGGGTGAAAAATTCGACTTACGTAGATTCACTCTTATTAACCAAGAAGCTGGCCAATTCGTTTACACATACATCCACATGGGTGGTAAGATTGCCGTTGCGGTCGTCTTAGATAAAGAAGATCCAGAATTAGGTAAAGGTATTGCTATGCACATCGCTGCTAATAACCCAGCCTACTTAGACACAAACGCTATTGGTAGTGATGCTATTGAACACGAAACAAAGATCCAACTCGAAGCTGCTAAGCAAGATCCAAAACTCGCTGGCAAGCCAGAAGAAATGCTCAAGAAAATCATCGGTGGTAAAGTTAACAAATACTTCGCCGAAATGGTTCTTCTTGAACAACCATACTTACTCGATACTGAATCTGGTAAGAAAGTTGGCCAAGTCCTTCAAGAAAAGAAGACAAACGTTCTCAAATACGTCCGTTACCAAGTTGGTGAAGGTATTGAAAAACGTAAAGATGATTTCGCTAGCGAAGTCATGAGCCAAATGAAGTAATTAAACAATTAAAAGAAGCACCTTTTGGTGTTTCTTTTTTTAGGAGGCAAAACATGGCATATAAAAGAGTTTTATTAAAGCTATCAGGCGAAGCCTTAAAAGAAAATAGTGACGCTATTCTTTCCGCTGAAGCATTGGATAACATGGCGCAAATGGTTAAGAAAATCCATGAAAGTGGTGTCCAAGTTTGCATCGTTATTGGTGCTGGTAACATCTGGCGTGGTAAGATTGCCAAAGATGCTGGTATGGATCAATTCGAAGCGGATTATATGGGCATGATGGGTACAGTTATTAACGCTGTGGCATTAGGTGCAAGATTAAAAGTCTTAGGTGTTAAATCACTTGTGACAAGCGCAATTGGCCCAGTTCCAGAAGTCAATGTTCCTTATAGCGTTGAAGTCGCTGATAAAGCCATGAACGAAGGCAAAGTTGTCTTCCTTTCTGGTGGTACAGGTAAACCATATTGCTCCACAGATACCGCTGCGGCTATGCGTGCGGTTGAACTTAACTGTGATGCAATCTTGATGGGCAAGAATGGTGTAGAGGGTGTTTATGATAAAGACCCAAGAAAAGATAGTACCGCTAAATTCTTCCCAGTCATCACTTATGAAGAAATGTTAAAACTTAATCTTCAAATTATGGATATATCTGCGATAGAATTAATTAAGGATAAAGATATCCAAATTCGTGTCTTTAGAATGGAAGCTGATAATTTTATCGCTGCTGCTCAAGGCAAGAATGTTGGTAGTATCTGCAAAAAAGGAGAATAATCACTCATGGATGAACTCGTATTAGATATGCAAGAAAAGATGAATAAATCCATCGATTCTTTAAAACAACAATTAACCTCTTTAAGAACAGGCAAAGCAACACCAAATATGCTTAACGGTATTGAAGTTGATTACTATGGCACAATGACCCCAATCAACCAAATGAGTTCCGTTTCTGTCCCAGAACCAAGACAATTACTCATTAAACCTTACGATAAAAATGACGCTAAATCCATTATCGCTGCCATCAATAAGAGCGATTTAGGAATTAACCCAATTAACGAAGGTACACAAATCAGATTAACAATTCCTCCACTAACCGAAGAAAGAAGAAGAGAAGTTGTTAAACAAGCTAAGAAATATGGTGAAGACATTAAGGTTGCAATCCGCAACATTCGTCGTGACTATGTTGAATTAGCAAAAGATGATGATGCTTATACAGAAGATTATCAAAAGAAGATGTTAGAAGACTTAGAAAAAGTCGTCGCAGATTCCATCAAAGCGGTTGATCAAGTCGTCGCTGACAAAGAAAAAGAATTGATGTCTATCTAATCATCAACTAACAATTTAAATAAAACAGCGGATATTTGTTACAAATACCGCTTTTTATGTGTATACTATTTCTAGTGTTAAAAAATATGAGAGATCATAAACCAATTTTTCAACCAAACGAATTAAGTAATGAAGCCGCAACATCAATGCGCACTAGAATTATCGCTGGCTTAACAGCAATTGCGATTGTTTTACCTTTCGTCATCTTTGGCGATTGGCCATTCTTTGGCTTTATTTGCGTGGCCTTAGTTTTTGCTATTATCGAAATCATTAGATGTGCTAAAACAAAATATTCTAAGACTTTATACATTACCACCTTTATCCTAGCGTTCCTCATATTGTTCTGGAATTTCTTTCAAGATATTCCAAAGATGTTCAACAATGGTGGTGAATGGCATGGCTTATACGATAGTTATAATCGTGTTACATTAAGCGTTACAATTATCTTCGTTGGTATTATTCTTTCCGCAATGACCGTCATTATTGATAAGAACTTTACCATTATTGACGCCTGTTTCATTATTACCACAGTTATCATCATTTCCTTAGGCTTAGAAAGTCTATTGTTTATCCGTTATTTCCCAGTGCATTTATACCATGAAGAACTCGCTGATTTAGGAAAAACCGTCCCATATATCAATGGTTATGATAATGCCGAGTCATTCTTATTCCTTTTATATGTGGCCTTGGGCGCTTGCTTAAATGATGCCTTTGCCTATTTCGTTGGTGTCTTCTTTGGTAAACATAAAATGAATCCAAGATTATCTCCTAAGAAAACTTGGGAAGGTTTCTTTGGTGGTGTCGTTTTAACTAGCTTATTCTGTTCAGGCTTTGCCTTTATTATGAGCGCAGTAGGGCACCCAATCTTAAAAGGTTTATTAGATATCAATCACTGGTATCACATTATTATTCTTTCAACATTAATTCCATTAGTATCAGTTATCGGTGACTTAGTCTTTTCTTCAATTAAGAGACACTACGAAATCAAAGATTTCAGTAGATTAATTCCAGGTCATGGTGGTATTCTTGACCGCTTAGATTCGATTTTATTCGCGGCTATTACTGTCGCTATTTATACATCTATCTTCTGTGACGTACCGGGAGTATTTATTCTTCCATGATGACCGTATGCCTCTTAGGGGCATCTGGCTCAATCGGTAGTCAAACAATTGACGTGATGCTCAAAAACCCAAATGATTTTGACCTCCTCGCTTTTTCTGTTGGTCATCAAACAAGGAAGATTAGAGGCATCTTAAATCATTTCCCAAACGTTAAAGCTATTTGTATCCAAGATAAAAATAAACTTAGTTATTTTAAGAAAGCTTATCCAAACATCACCTTCTTTTATGGTGATGAAGGTTTACTTGAATTAATTAGAGTGAGCAACGCTCAAATGGTTGTTAATGCCTTAGTGGGTTTTGTTGGCTTAAGACCTACAATTGAAGCGTTAGAAAATAACAAAATAGTGGCCTTATCCAATAAGGAATCTTTAGTCGTTGGTGGTGAAATCATCAATGACTTATTAAAACAAGGTAAAGGCAAATTAGTACCAATCGATAGTGAACACGTCGCTATCGCTAAATGTTTAGCAGTCCAAAACACCGATATTGATAAAGTAATTATTACCGCCTCAGGTGGTGCTTTTAGAAACTTATCTAGAGATCAATTAAAAGATGTCACACCAGAACAAGCCCTTAATCATCCTAACTGGAAAATGGGTAAAAAGATTACCATCGATAGCGCCACTATGGTCAATAAAGCTTTTGAAATCATTGAAGCGCATTATCTATTCGGCTTGCCAATAGATAAAATATCCACAATTTTGAATTTAAACTCTTACGTACATTCGCTTGTGCGCTATAATAATGGCACGTATCGCATGGAGGTTGGCAAGCCTGACATGCGTAAGCCTATTAAGTATGCCTTATACCAAGGCTTAATCAATTATGAAACTGTCGTAAGTGATGATCTTTCTAAGATTAAAAATACGACTTTTGCCGACTTTAACGAAGAGCGTTATCCAATCGTTAGATTAGCTAAAAAAGTCATCTTAGAAAAAGGATCCTTAGGTGCGGTATTTAACGCCGCTAACGAAGAAGCAGTTTATGCTTTTTTAGACCATAAGATTCCTTTCTTGGGTATTGAAGAAATCATTAACCAATGTGTAAACGAACACAAAATCATTAAAAAGCCTAATTATGACACACTTAAGAAGATAGATTTATCTACAAGAGCGAAAGTCAAAGAACTTATTAACGGAAGGAGGAACTAAGAATGCAAGTATTATCCACAATTCTTTATATTTTGCTATTCATCGTTTTCTTATCCGTTTTAATTATTGTCCATGAACTTGGCCACTTAGCCGCTGCTAAAGCATTCAATGTCTATTGTTTAGAATATTCAGTCGGTATGGGTCCTCTTCTTTTTAAGTTTAAAAGAAAGAACGGGGAAACTCAGTTCTCCTTAAGAGGTATTCCTTTTGGTGGCTATGTCTCAATGTATGGAGAAGGAGTGGAACTACCAGAAGGGGTAGAAGTACCACCTGAACGTTCACTTAATAATATCAAGTGGTGGAAACGCGCCATCATTTTAGTGGCGGGTGTCACTATGAACTCTGTATTAGCAATTACTTTCTTCTTCATTAGTAACTGCATTCCACAACAAACATATGACTATATTAACCAAGTCGCGATAAAAGAATCTTCTGCAGCCTATAATGCTGGTCTAAGAAATGAAGATTATATTAAAGTCGAAAACTGGCAATACTACGATGAAGTCGCAAATGTTCAAAGAACATACTTCCTCGCTGATACTGCTACAACGTTTGACGGCAATGATTCCGTTAAATATGCGACATGTTTTAACTTTACAAATCTCAGTTTAAAGAATACCGACTTCGCTAATTTCACATTCATCTATGAAACTAAAGCCGCTGAAACATTAGGTTCAACATATTTAGTAACTTATGAAAATGCTGCCTCTGTTAAATTCTTATTAAGAAGTGGTGAAGATGGTGAAGTAGTTAATGTTAATGGCACATGGAAAATAGGCGATAAAGTCTTAAAAGTCCAAGATCCATATCAAGGTCAATACAAAATCACATCGATTGAAAAGCAATCAATGGATGGCCAATTGATTCCTGATTTTTCTAAAAATGTGAACAAAGATTTTACAACTGCAAATATTCACATTACAAAGAAAGTACCTGGCACAGGTG
>CAMNMM010000058.1:0-5241 GCA_946544655.1 uncultured Caryophanales bacterium
CCATTAGGATCAACTGGGTATCTTTTGACATCAAACACGGTGACGTCTTCATTATTTTCTTTAACTAACTCTAAAATGGACTTAGTAGGTAATAATGTTTCAGCGATATTATTTGGTTCTAGTTTTTCATCAGTGTTATAGTCAACATTCTTAAATAAAATGATGTTTCTTTTATATTCTTCGAAATACTGTGTCCAAGACATCCAACCTGTTTCAATTGGATATTTACCAGTTAAAAAACCTAATGTCGCTGCGGTTGTGGTTGGAGGGAATGTGGAATTAATTGTGCATAGATAATGACTTCTAATATAGTCTTTATCTTTTAAATGTAATCTAACGATATTTTGACCCATGCCATCAAATAACATGACCACGACTTTCTTATGCCCTTTTAAGATTTTATCTACTTCTGGTTCGGTTTGGTGAAAAGTTTTCACACCGAAATGTTTTAAAAGGCTATTAGAAAATGTGATGAGGTTATGATCGTTATAATTAACCATTGTTATCTCCTTCAATCTGTTTGATATCTTCCTCTAAATCATTACTAGTGCTGATAGCTTGGAACTTGTTAGTAATCTTACCAACACGATGATCTAAGGATTCTCTTGTTTTGGTTGTTCTATCTAAAGCATTGGAGAAACTTTCCCATTCACGACCAAACATCTCAAAGTCTTTAGCGAGACGTTGTAAGTGGCGGTTGATTTCTTCCGCGTTTTTGCTTCTTTCCACTTCAATTCTCACCATATTAATGGTGACTAAAATAGCAGGTAATGTTGATGGGGAAGTTAAGATAACTTTCTTACTTCTAGCGTATTCAATAACATCATCTAAGTTTTGATGAATGAAAGCGAAAACACCATCATTAGGAATAAACATTAAAGCTTCAGGAGCGGTTTTTCCTTCAACGATATATTTATCTTTGATAACAGTAATGTGTTTTTTAACAGCGTTACCAAATTCTTTAGTTAATCTTTCTTTTTCTTCTTGGGACTCGGTTTCAAAGATACGTTGATAATCTTGGAATGGGAATTTAGAGTCGATGCAAATCATCTTGTTTGGTTCTGGCATAAAGACCACTGCATCAGCGCGTACATCATCACCATCTTTGACCTTTTTCATGGTGTATTGTTCTTGATAACAACCAGTTGTGTCCCCAAAAACGTTATGCAAGACCATAGATAATTGGTATTCACCATATTGGCCTCTTGTTTGATTACCTTCTAAGACGCCTCTTAAAGAAACGACATCTTTAGATAATTCTTCGATGTTCTTTTGTGCGGCATCAATAGCTTGTAATCTTTCTCTGACTTGGGCCATTGTTTCACCAGTGGTTTTAAAACCTTCAGCGAGTTTTTCATCCACTTTCTTATTTATTTCAATTAACTTATCGTCAATTTGTTTATTAAGAGCGTCGAATCTCTTATTAAGTGATTCAGTTATACCATTTTGGAAACGTTCTAACTTTTCGTTATTTAATTCGTTACTCTTTGTGGTTTGCTCTAAAACTTTGTTAATTTCTTCGCTGACAGATAGTTTGATATTAGTTTTTAACTGTTCTGTTAAAGAATTTAATTGTTGTTGAAGCATGCCAATTTCTTTTAAATCGACCTGTGGTGCTTCACCCTTCTTATTAGAGTTTTTGATGATTAAAATAATCGCAATAACAATTGCAATTAAAGCAAGACTAGAAATGATAATAGCGGCAATTTCCATAGTTTTTAATCCCCCACTTTTATTAAACCACATTTAATTAAGTGAGAGATTAATATAACAAAAATATTTTTGTTGTCAAATGAAAAACGAGTATTTTTGGCCATAAAAGTCAAGACTAACAAGATAATTTTTTCTTATGTATAATACTTTCACCCATATGAAAAGAAGAGTAATTGCCGTCATTGACTTAAAAGCTTTTTATTCATACGTTGAGTGCCTTGATAGAGGTCTAGATCCATGGAAAGATCCACTCGTGGTCGCGGATAAAGATAGAGGCACAAATACGATTGTTTTAAGCGTGTCTCCATTCCTTAAAAAGCAAGGTATTCCATCAAGATGCAGAATCAAAGAATTACCAAAGAAATATAACTATATCTACGCTGTTCCAAGAATGGAAAGATACTTAGAGAAAAGCGCTGAAGTTATTGATGTCTTATATCACTTTGTCGCAGAAGAAGATGTGCATGTCTATTCCATTGATGAAGCGTTCGTGGATTTAACAACTTATTTAAAATATTACAATAAAACACCACTTCAAATGGTCACCACTATCATTAATCAAATTAAAGAAGAAACAGGATTACAAGCAACCGCGGGTATTGGTGATAACTTCTTTTTAGCCAAAATCGCTTTAGATGTGTACGCAAAAAAGGAAAGAAATGGCATTGCCCGTATGGCTATAGAGGATGTTAAAGAAAAGCTTTGGCCTATCACTCCGCTTAGTAAGGTTTGGAGCATTGGAAGTAGAACTGAAGCTAAATTAAATAAGATGGGTTTATTTACCGTTAGAGACATTGCTTTATCTAATGTTGATTACTTAAGAAATAAGTTTGGCATTATGGGTGAACAATTATGGAGACACGCAAACGGTATCGATGAAGCGGATATCCATGAAAAATATGAGACTAAAGAACATAGTTTATCTTTAAGCCAAGTATTGTTTAGAGATTATAACAAAGATGAGGCTATCACTATTATTAGAGAAATGGTTGATACATTATCCACGAGAATGAGAAACGCTAATAAGATGACTGGCGTTGTGAGTTTATATGTTGGTTATTCTAAAAACTCTGGTGGTTTTGCGCGCCGCTCCACATTGCTCGCGCCAACTGACGATAGCCAAGTCTTATTAAAAGCGATTTTGGAAATCTATCATATTTATATTAAAGATTTACCTATACGCACGATAGGTTTAAGCTTTGGTGAACTAAGTGACGCTACTCATCAACAACTTAATATGTTTGAAGATGATAAAGAACAACTAAAAAGACATAGATTACAAAAGACTATGGATGCTTTACAAAGTAAATTTGGTAAGAACTCTGTTTTAAGAGCTTCTTCCTTATTAGAAGAAAGCACCATTAGAGAAAGAAATGAATTTATAGGAGGGCATCGTAAATGAGTGAACGTGGAATGAAAAAATGGGCTCCTTATAAATCATTAAATGAACAAGAAGACTATTTAAAGAAATTACATAAAAAACAAGAAAAGGTAGAACGTCCAAGCATCTCTTCTGATGAAGCAGATAATATTAACGAAATCTTAGTGAATTACCATGGAGAAGAGTTATTAATCGAGTATTGGAGAAACGATAAAATCAATACCGTCTCTTCTATTTTGTCTAAAATTGATCCAACAAACAAAAAGATTGTCCTCCCTTTAAGAAAGACAATCTATTTTGCGGAATTAATTAGAATTGAACGTATTTAGATCGCCCAAGTACCATCTTTAAAGATTTGGATTTGTTTTCCGTTAGCGTCCACACCAACGATAGATAAATCTCTAGTGCCCACCATAAAGTCGACGTGAATCATGGAGTTGTTGATGCCGACTTCGGCTCTTTGTTCCATATTCATATCTAAAGCACCTGGATATAATTCTGGGAAACCAGCGCCTAAAGCAACGTGGCAGCACGCATTTTCATCAAATAATGTTTCATAGAATAATAAACCAGTTTGATTAATTGGGGATTCAAAAGGCACTAAGGCAACTTCACCTAACATTGAAGCACCTTCATCCATTTTGACCATCTTTTCTAATAAAGCTTGGTTCTTTCTGGCTTTGACTGCGCAGACTTTACCATCTTTGAATGAGATTGAGAAGTCTTCAATTAATTCTCCATTATAAGATAATGGCTTAGAGGCGACGAGTGTGCCTTCGGCTTTACCTTTCATTGGAGTTGTGAACACTTCTTCTGAAGGAATATTTGGATTGAATTGACCTTTATTAGGGGCAAATTCAACACCGCCACCCCACTTCATGCCTTTAACAAGTTCGACTTGGAAGTCGGTACCATTATTAGCTTTATAAATGAGTTTTCTTAAATCTAAGGCTTCTAATTTCTTTCTTTGATTAACCAAGAAATCATTATGGTCATCCCAGTTTTTAACTGGATCATTGCCATCCACTCTGGATGTTTTTAAGATAGCGGCCCATAAAGCTTCAATCGCCTCTTCTTCACTTAATTTAGGGAAGACTTTCTTAGCCCAGGCTTTACCAGGAACAGCAGCGATTGTCCATTTATATTTGCCATCCATCGCATCTCTATATTTCTTAATCTTTGGATAACGTTTTGCCATGGATTTTGTGACTTTGTTTTGGTTAACACCCTTCATCGCGTCTGGGTCATCAGAAATAATGTGAATAACCACAGGTAATTTCTTTACCCAGTATTTGAATTTAGCCACCATCATTGGTGAAACTGTTGCTAAACTACTAACTGTTTCGTTTTTATACGCTAATTTGTTAACTGGGTCATGATGCCAATAAACAGTAACCTTTTTAGCGCCCGCTTTATAGCATTCTTCAACGACCATAGTGACAAAATCAGGTTGTTCTAGACCAGCATTAATCCAAACTTCTTCGCCTTTTAAGACGTGACCGCCTTGGAAGGCAACTAATCTTGCATAATCTCGTAATAATTTTTCTTCCATAATTAAATATTTCCTTTGAACATACTATAATAGTATTCGAGAGGAAATACTATATGAAAAGTTTATTTAGTAAATACGTTTGGCTACAGTTAATCTTATCGATTTTATTACTATTTGGTGGCGCAGTAATCATTGCTTTTGCAATTAACAATAATACTGAAGTATTAGAAAACGCCTTAAACATCGTTGTGGCGGTTATCTTATTCTTATTTGGTTTATTCGCTATACTTACCGCATTCTTTTTTGAAACAAAGAAATATATTACCGCTAGTTTATTATATGGTTCTGCCTCTATTGCATTAGGTGTTTTCCTCTGCACAAAGCAATTAATGCTTTTAGAATATCTTATTTATTTGATTGCTATTTTCCTTATTGTTGTGGGCGCTGTGCAATTATTGAAAGCCATCCTTTTAACAATAAGAAAAGAAAAAGATAAATTGGCCTTAATCATTATTACTTATATACTCGCACTATTATTTATTGCTGCGGGCATATTAGCGATTATCTTCCGTAACAATGTTAAAGATGCATTAAATATCGTTGCTTCTATCATTGTTGGTGTCTTATTACTCATTGCGGGTGGCTGGGAATTATA
>CAMNMM010000059.1:0-5208 GCA_946544655.1 uncultured Caryophanales bacterium
ATTGAAGTTGATGGTGAACAATGTTCATGCGGTAGAAAAGGATGCTTAGAAGCTTATGCTTCTGCGACCGCTTTAATTAGAGAAACTAAAAAAGCCATGCGTTTAAATAAACGCTCATTAATGTGGCAAATCAGTCCTGAAATCGAATTAGTTGGTGGCAAAGTTGTATTTGAAGCCTCCGCTAAAGGCGATAAGGCTGCTAAAGAAGTTTTAAATAACTACATCAAGTATCTTGGTGAAGGTATTTTAAATTACTGCAACATCTTTAGACCAAATGTTGTAGTCCTTTCAGGTGGTATCGCTAATGCTGGTGCGCCGCTTTTTGATCCATTAAACAAATACATTGAAGAACGTTTTTATGGATATAAAGCTACACCAGAAGTTAAAGTTGTACCTGCTGAATTAGGCTATGACTCAGGTAAGATTGGTGCTGCAGCATTATTTTTCAAATAAACATCAAAAGGAGATTTTATTATGCAATTAGTAATTATGGCCGCTGGTATGGGTAGTCGCTTTGGTGGCCTAAAACAAATGGAGCCAATGGATGACTATAACAATTTCTTATTAGACTATTCCATCTATGATGCAAAACGTGCTGGCTTCAGTAGTGTTGTCTTCATTATCAAGAAAGATTTCTATGAAGCTTTTAGAGACACTATTGGTAAAAGAGCCGAAAAAATCATCAAAGTGGAATATGCTTTCCAAGATTTAAATGACCTTCCAGAAGGTTTCAAATGTCCAGAAGGCAGAGAGAAACCATGGGGCACCGCTCATGCAATTTACGCGGCACGTGACCTAATTAAGGAAGATTTCATCGTTATCAATGGTGATGATTTCTATGGGAAAGAAACTTATGAAGTCGCTTATAAATACCTCAAATCATTACCAGAAGGTAGTAAAGGTAAATACGCTATTGTAGCGTTTGAAGCAAAGAACACCATGACTGAAAATGGTGCGGTTAAAAGAGGCGTGGCCTTCCAAGATAAGAATGGCTATTTAGAAAAATTAATCGAATCAAGTATCTACGCTAAAGGCGATAAAGTTGTTTGTGAACCATTAGATGGTACTCCAGCTTTTGAAACAGAACCATCCCAATTAGTGTCCATGAACTTATTCTGCTTCAATAAAGATCTTATCCCTGCTTTAGGTGAAAAGTTCCCACTTTGGTTAAAAGAAAACATCAACGTTCCTAAATCAGAATTCTTAATTCCAACAGTCGTTGATGAATTAGTCCACGAAAATAAGGCCACTGTGCGCTTATTATCCACTCCATCAGTGTGGTTTGGTGTTACTTATAAAGAAGACAAACCAGGTGTTGTTAAAGCCTTAAAAGCCTTAGTGGATAAAGGTGAATATAAAGAAGGTTTATATTAATCTTGTTAAAAATATAAATTTTTACTTGTAAAAACGTTCCTCGTATAACTATGATTATCACGTAGGAACTTTTTTATTTATAAATAAGTTCGTAATAGATAGGATTTCGTTCAACCGAATTGGAGGAAGAAATGAAAACACTTATCATGTTATCTGCCATGCCTGGTAGTGGTAAATCTACCTGGGCAAAAGCGTACCAAGAGGCTCATCCACATACTTTGATTGTCTCTAGTGACGAAATTAGATTCGAACTCACTGGTCAGACACAGGATTTTTCTAAGCAAAAAGAAGTATGGGAGCTTTTTTCTTTTAGAATTCATGAATACGCGAAAAAGTATGATGACGTCACTGTAATTTTAGATGCTTTAACTGACTTGAATGTATTGAGAGAAAAGTATGTTAAAGAGAATCCTGAATTCGATGAATATGTTTTGGTTTTATTCCCACGCACAGCTGAACAAATTCGTTTCTATAACAAACAAAGAAAAGAAACTTCAATTGTGCCAGATCAACAACTAGAAGTTTTGATGAAGAAATGGGAAGAACCTACAGAAGAAATTAAAAAACTATTCAATAGAGTAGAAGAAATTCATTGGTAAGGAGAAAAATATGAGCGGAAATGTTAGAGATCCAAACATGCAACGTATCACTAATAGGGAATTAGCGAATGCGTTCATCGAACAACAAATTAAAGAAATTAAGGCACAAGTGGGTGATAAGAAAGTATTATTAGCCCTCTCAGGTGGTGTTGACTCATCAGTCTGTGCAGCCTTATTAATCAAAGCAATTGGCAACAACTTAACATGTGTTCACGTTAACCATGGTTTATTAAGAAAAGGTGAACCAGAACAAGTTATTAAAGTATTTAAAGAACAATTAGGCGCTAACTTAATCTATGTTGATGCAGTTGATGAATTCTTAGATGCTTTAGCGGGTGTTGAAGATCCAGAACAAAAGAGAAAAATCATTGGTAAAATCTTCATTGATGTCTTCAAAAGAGAAGCACAAAAGCTTAATGGTATCTCATTCTTAGGACAAGGCACCATTTATCCTGACATTTTAGAATCCAAAGGTTTAAAAGCTCACCACAATGTTGGTGGTTTACCAGCGGAACTCGGTTTTGAACTCGTCGAACCAGTGAAATTATTATATAAAGACGAAGTTAGACAAGTTGGTGAAGCCTTAGGCTTACCACGTAATATGGTCTACCGTCAACCATTCCCAGGACCAGGTTTAGGTGTCCGTTGTGTTGGTGCGATTACAAGAGATAGATTAGAAGCTGTTAGAGAAAGCGACGCTATCTTAAGAGAAGAATTCGCTAACGCGGGTTTAGATCAAAAAGTATGGCAATACTTCACCATCGTTCCACCAGTAAAATCCACTGGTATTAAGGATGGCAAAAGAACATTTGAATGGCCAGTTGTGATCCGTGCAATTAACTCAGTTGATGCCGTTACAGCGACCATTGAAGAAATTCCTTATGCACTTTTAAATAAAATAAGAGATAGAATTTTAAATGAAGTTAAAGGCGTAAATCGTGTATTATATGATTTAAGTAATAAACCATGCGCCACAATTGAATGGGAATAATTAAAATTATTTAATTTTTCATTCATCAGCATTGAGGAGGAAATTACCATGAAAGAAAATCGTGAGATAGTTTTATCAGAACAAGAAATCCAAGATATTTGTAATGATTTTGGTAAAAGATTAACAGAAGAACTTAAAAACGAAGAAAAAACTCCGCTCTTTTTAGGCGTCATGAAAGGCGCTTTAAATTTCATGTTCGATTTAATCAAACGTATTGATAGACCTATTTATACAGATTTCATTCAAATCTCTTCTTATGCTGGTGTGCAATCAACAGGAAAGATCAATCTTAAAAAAGATTTTGATATGGACATTAAAGATCGCACAGTCGTGGTCGTGGAAGACGTTGTGGATACAGGTATTTCTATGAAATATCTTATTGATCACTTAAACGAAAACTATCAACCAAAAAGAATTATTATCTGTGCTTTATTTGATAAAGAATATGCCAGATGTGAAGATATTAAAATTGACTACTGCGGTAAAGTTCTTAAAGAAAACTCTTTCCTCGTTGGTTATGGCTTAGACTATAACGAATTAGAAAGAAATGTTCCTTATGTTTACATCGCTAAACCTGAGGACATTGATAGATGGAATGAGGAGATTCAAAAATAATGAAATCATTAGAAGAACGCATTTTAAAAGATGGTGTCATCATTAATAACGATATATTAAAAGTAGATTCATTCTTAAATCACCAAATCGATGTGGCTTTAGCCAGAGATTTAGCTAAAGAAATCACCGAACATTTTAATGGTGATGGTATTAACAAAATCTTAACCATTGAAACTAGTGGTATTGCTTTTGCTTACGCTGTTGCACAAGAAATGGGTGATTTACCATTAGTGTTCGCTAAAAAGAGTAAATCTGCGACTGTTGGTAATGATGTTTATACCGCCCAAGTTAAATCATTTACCCGTAACACAGTTTCACCAATCACTGTATCTAATAAATACATTAAACCAAGCGACACGGTACTTATTGTTGATGACTTTTTAGCGGAAGGAAACGCCGCTTTTGGGTTATTAGATATTTGCCGTCAAGCAGGTGCGAAAGTTGTTGGTGTCGCTGTCGCTATTGAAAAAGGTTTCCAAGGCGGAAGAAAAAGATTAGAAGCCGAAGGCCTTAAAGTCTATAGTGGCGCTAATGTGAAAGAATTCAAGGATAACAAACCAGTTTTCTAATATGAAATATTTGAAGGTATTACTTTTTGGTATTTTTGCGGGCTTAGCCATTGGTCTAGGTTCATTTGCTTTTACCATTACTAAATATCTTCTCCCAGGAACTCCTGGTGCAATATTTGCTTCTGCTTTATTTTCAATCGGTTTAATCCTAGTCTGTGTATTAGGCTTACAGCTCTATACCGGTAAAATTGGTGTGGTATTTGATGACCGTGAGAAACTCGTGGAAAACGCGATTAATTTACCAATCATGCTCGTTGGTAACGCGATAGGCGCTTTTGCGTTAGGCATTCTTTGCCATTTCATCTTTATGAATGTTGAAGGAGTGAATAACACAATTATTGCGATAAGTAACGCTAAAACAGGATCAAATATGGTCTTCTTAGAAGGTATCTTCTGTGGTGCTCTTGTGTACATTGCAGTTTATCTATATAAGAACTTACAAAACTGGGGCATGAAGATTATCGGTATCATTGTTGCCGTTACATTATTCGTTTACTGTGGTTTCCAACACTGTATCGCTAATATGTTCTATTTCGGTATGGCATTTAACTGGAATATCAATATGCTATGGAATTTATTAATTGTAATTCTCACTAATAGTGTTGGTGCTCTTCTAGTTAGATGCATTGTTCATTTAACGGCGATTATAGCTGCGAAAAAATAAAACTAGTTAATTATATTTAAAGTAATAAAAAAGCCTATCATTCGATAGGCAATTTTTAAATATTTTGTGATTAATTGGTTTCGTATTCTAAGATACCTAATTTGATAACACCATTTGTTATTTCAGTCTCATCAATCTCAACTGCGAGCACGCCATTTGAGTGGAGATAAGCATCTAGATAACCCCATAATTTTGTTAATGTGAATCCAGAACTTGTAAGCACTTCGATATAAGCATCACGTGCAGCTTCAGCGGCAGCTTGTGTTGGAAGCGTAACGGTTACAAAGGCTTCACCAAAATAATAGTCATACGCAAATGTAGCGCCTTCTGCTTCAAGTGCAGGAAGAATACCATCTGCAATTGGAAGATCCGCAATAATCTTATCCATTGGGAATG
>CAMNMM010000060.1:0-5201 GCA_946544655.1 uncultured Caryophanales bacterium
GATTAACGCGATAAGAGCAGCAGCCATTCTGAGAAGTGAATGGAGTTTAAGATACTTATTTTCCATGCGATATCTCCCTTTTGTGTTATACAACCAAAATTATAAGTATAATTTATTTTTTTACAACTTTATTTTTAATAATACCCTTAATGATTAGCGGCATATTGCGTTATTTTTTCATTTAATGAATTAATATCATAAAATCCTTCAGGAATATTAAAAACTGGTTGTCCTCTATCATCAATGGTGCACATTGGTTTATTGTTTTCCGTTAATGGAATATCAGGTGTAGCACCATCTTCAAAACCTTTGAATTCCTTGGTTTGACTATTGTAGGAACCAAGGTGGAGATTAGAAGAGTGATAGATATATTGACTATTTGGTAAATAATGGATGCCAACTGCGCATTCACCACCACCAGATGTTTCACCAATGATTTTGACACCCATTTCTTGCGCATAGCACGGGAAAGCATTACCACAAGAGAATGAACAATCAGAAGTCAAAATATAGAAATTATATTTGTTACCATATGATTCGTTAGTGTCATATGCTCTATCTCCATTAATGTCAGAAACGCTTTCATATTTATAAACAATACCATTAGCGCTATCGTAGAAATTAGCGATAGACTTATTATTCTTACTAAGGAATGGTAATAGTTTCATCATGACACCAAGGGTGCCACCACCATTTAAAGAAACATCAATAATGACATTTTCGACTGATGAGTGACTGTTTATATCGTTAAAAACATCACGGAATAAACAGAAAGTATCATATCTGAAGGCTGTTCTTTTGACTTGGCCGTTACTATCAAAGACTTCGTCCTCTGTACCATATTTAAATGAATCAAAATAGAACATAACAGTCTTACCATCACTACTATATTTGGTATTACCTTCAACAGGTTCATATGAGGAATTAGTGCCTTGATATTTTTCTCTACGTAAAACTTGAAGACGCTTTTGTAAAGCGTTTCTAGCAAGAATACCTTTAGCGTATTGCGCTCTTGCGGTTTCACCCCATGCTTGGTTAACGCTAATAATCGCGGAGTGATTGTCATCGAACATATTGATAGCTTGAGAGAACGCTAACGCTCTTGTGCTAGGAGTAGTTGAATAGAAGTCATTATACAAATTGTTTTCTTGATAATACTTCTTCATGCTCTTGATGCCAAAGTGGTCTCTTAAGCCATAGAAGTTTTGCATCACAAATAAGAAGCAACTGGCGTTGTAATTGATTAAGTAATCAGGCATAGAAGCACCATTAACGGCGCGTACCATTTGATCATCGACAGTGTTATAGGAAATACCATCTCTAAACGCTAATTGGGCAAAGTCATCAGGATTAGTGGAAGCATATAAATTACGATAGTTATATGTAACATAAAGAGTAGTAGCTTCACATAATGCTAGGTCTAGAAGACCTAAAGGCATATATAATTCTCCACCATCTCTAAAATAACCAAAGTCACAATCCTCAAATGTATAAGTAGCGTAGTTATTCTTTCCTACTTGTTCAAAAGAGGCATTCATTTTAGCGCCATAATTTAAGACATCATAAGTTGGTTGAATACCGCCTTCGCCAGACTGTAAAGCGCTATTTAAATCACCAGCGACTAAAACTTGTTTTTCAATTGGTGAAAAAACAGCGTAGAAAAGTAAAGAGTTATCTAATTCTATTTTCCAGGATGTGGCAAAACCTTCAGTAGCCACTTCACTGACCACTTTTGGATTAAGGAATTTCTTATAGATTGCAGCGTATTGTTCCAAAGAAATATATGGCACATATTTTTCACCGTTTTTAAAACGTAAATCAATATTTCCAATACGAGCATCACTTAGCTGAGGATTCTCTTCACCGGCAATCATATCTAAAACATATAAATCCACTGTTTTTTCATCAGATTCAAAGAACTGAAAGAAACTACATGAAGATAGTAGCAAGGCTGGTAATGTTGCTAATAAAGCTAGTTTTTTATTCATTTTAATATATCCTACAAATTATTGTTGAACTGATTCTTGTTGCTGTGGGTGATATTCATCCTTATAGATAAAGCCTTTACGAGTGGCGATTTCATGGCCAATATAGACCACGACGACAACAATTAGGGCACCCATACATGTGTCAGTGAGGAAGTGTGCACCCACTAGCATTCTGGAAAACATCATTAATAATGTCCAGGCGAAACCGATATAGAACATCATTGTTTCTTTACCCTTCAATTTCTTAAAGAACATTGATAAGTATGGAAGGACCATCATCATGATAGCAGCGCTACCTGAGTGACCACTTGGGAATGATTTAAATTCTTCTTTTGTAATGAGGTGACCATATAAGGTATGACCTTCTTCAATGTACTCTTTATAGGCACCATAAGATTCCCACCAATTGTGGAAAGCAATCTCACCACTATTAACAACGAAACGATAACGTGGACGATGGATAACCAACTTGATTAAATAGCTTGTTGGGATTAAGGCAACGATGAAGACAACTGCCATCACCATTAAAGCGATCCATAATGTATTCATATCACCTTTCTTGCAAACAAAGAATCCTAATGTAGCAAAGCCAGCGAAAATAAAGACGTTGATGGCCATTGTCGGAAGTAATAGCTGCTTATTATCAAAGCCATTAACGGAAGGAACATCTTTAGAGCCAAGATAGACAGATAAGCCATATCCTAAGGCCACTAGGAACCAAGAGATGATTCTCCATACAATATGTAAGTTTTTCTTTTTCAAAGAAGTTATTAATAAACCACCAGCGGTAAAGGATAATCCTGCATAACAAGGATATGTACCAAAAGCGGCCATAATGATACCAAACATATTGCCTTGAGAATAAAGAGCTTGGTTAATTTGTAAATCTAAAAACGAACCAACTATAAAACCGGCTAATAAGACGCCGATTACAATGTAGAAATGTCTTTTTTTAATCATGAGAGCAATCTCCAATAGTAACTATATAGTTATTGTATCATCTTTTTACATTCTTATCATTTGTAATTTATAATGAAATATGGCACAATTCTAACGAAATATGATTTGCAAAAATAATTTAGGTGAACTATTAGATAATTCCTTCTCTTACGTCATTTGTAGCGATACTGGTGACAAGCTAGAAGAGCTTTTCTATCGCACTATCGAAGAAAATAAGGATAACTATGTTATCTTTAAGAACGAGTTAGATATCATTAAAGGCATTTTAAAAGAAGATTTACAGTTCTTTATGGATAGCGATCCTGCTGCTTCTTCATTAGATGAAATCAAGATGGCTTATCCTGGTTTTAAAGCTATCGCTACTTATCGTATCTCACACGTATTATATAAATTAGGCTATAAAGTACACGCCCGTTACTTCTCTGAACTAGCGCATTCTCAAACTGGTATTGATATCCATCCAGGCGCAGTCATTGATTATCCATTCTTTATTGACCACGGAACAGGCACTGTCATTGGTCAAACCTCCACTATTGGTAAAAGAGTGAAGATTTATCAATGTGTGACTCTCGGAGCGGTCTCTTTAAGCAATGCTGAAAAAATGAGAGGCGTTGTTAGACACCCTCAAGTTGGTGATAATGTCACAATCTATGCTGGTGCCTCTTTACTTGGACCGATTAAGATTGGTGATAATGTCACAATCGGTAGTAACGTCTTCCTTCTTGAAGATGTACCAAGTAACACTCGCGTGGTCATTGGTAAACCTGCATTAGTGTTCTCAAAGAAGTAAAGGCTCTAAGTTAAAGAGTCTTTTTTCTTGCAAATAAAATTAGATTGTATACAATTTATTACGGAGGAAATAATTATGAATATTTACGATTTCTCAGCAAATGATTACTTAGGAAACAACGTTTCATTACAACAATATCAAGGACAAGTTATCCTTGTGGTTAATACCGCGACAAGATGTGGCTTCACTCCACAATACGAAGGCTTAGAAGCTTTATACGAAAAATATAAAGATCAAGGTTTTGTCATTTTAGACTTCCCATGCAATCAATTCTTAGCCCAAGCTCCAGGAACTTCTGAAGAGATTCATCAAGTTTGTTCATTGAGATATAACACTCAATTCCCACAATTTGAAAAGATTAAAGTTAATGGTAAAGATGCCCATCCTTTATTCGTTTATTTAGAATCTCAAAATGAATCAAAGAAGGTTAAGAAAGTTAAATGGAATTTCACCAAATTCTTAATTGGTAGAGATGGCACTTTCTTAGGCAGATTTGAACCAACTGTTAAGCCAGAAGATATTGAAGAATCAATCGTTAATGCTTTAGGCAAATAAAATGAAAAAAGAAGAGTTATTAAAACTTGATAACCAGATCTGTTTTCCGCTTTATGTAGCGAGTAAGGAAATCGTCCGCCGCTATATACCTTTATTAAGTGCTTTGGATTTAACTTATACCCAATACATCACCTTATTAGCGTTATGGGAAAAAGATCATATTACTGTTAAAGAATTAGGGGAAAAACTATACCTTGATTCAGGAACTTTAACGCCACTATTGAATAAGTTAGAAAAGAAGGGCTATATTATAAAGAATAAAAGCGATAAAGATGGCCGTGAATTAGTGGTCATTGTCACTGATAAAGGATATGAGCTTAAAAAGAAGGCTCTTGAGGTGCCACCTGAAATCGCTAAATGCGTATGTTTAGAGAAAGAAGAAGCAATAGTTTTTTATCAATTATTGCATAAGGTCCTCAACGGTTTTTATGGCAAATAATAGAAGTAACGTCATTGTTAGAACTAGTATTATTGGTATTCTCACCAATCTTGGTTTAGTCACGCTTAAAGCATTCGTGGGCTTAATCGCTGGTAGTATTGCGATCATCATGGACGCAATTAATAACTTAAGTGATGCCTTATCTAGTGTCATCACCATTGTGGGCACTAAATTATCGCAAAAGAAACCAGACGCTAAACACCCTTATGGACATGGTCGAGTTGAATACTTAACTAGCTTAATTATTAGCGTTATTATTCTCATCGCTGGTTCTGGTGCGATTATTGAATCGATCGTCAGTATCATTGAAAAAAGAGAGCCAGTATTTGATGTTCTTTCTTTAGTGCTTATCGGTGTTGCGGTCTTAGTAAAAATCGTTCTTGGTTTATACTTTAGATTCGTTGGTAAGAAGGTCAATAGTGAAGCATTAAAAGGCTCTGGTATTGATGCCCTATTTGATGCCCTATTA
>CAMNMM010000061.1:0-5140 GCA_946544655.1 uncultured Caryophanales bacterium
ACCAGTAGATAAGCTTCTTGAGTCAATGACGTAAACGTTATCGTATTTAGTGGCAGCTAGTTCAGCGTGTGAAAATGATGACGAGATTTCAGAACTTAATGAGATATGGATAATAGCGTCATATCCTTTAGCCTTTAAATTATCGAAATACTCACGATATTGGAAATCATTAATAGCGCTTGTCTTTGGTAAGATCTTTTCTTTGGCCACGAAGTCAAAGATATCTTGAGATGTGATATCTCCATCTTTATAGGCTGTTTCACCTAATAAGACAGTGAATGGAATCATTTCAAGATTGTATTGTTTAATTAATTCTTTAGAGAGGTCGACAGTAGATTCGACAGATATAGCAATTTTCATAACGCCTATATTTTATCAAAAATATTCTCAATGTCTACATTACGAGAAAAATGATACACGTGTAACGTGGTTTATATTACATTTCTATCGCTTTTTTGTCCGCTTCATCGAATTTTTTTAATAAATCTTCAACGGTGAGTTTTGCTTTTTCTTCACCTCTGACGTCAAAAATGATATGACCAGTGTGGAACATGATTAATCTATTGCCATATGTCAAAGCATCTTTCATGTTGTGGGTAATCATTAATGTTGTCATTTGGTTTTCTTTAACGATTTTATCTGTTAATTCCAAAACCTTTTTCGCTGTCTTTGGATCAAGAGCAGCAGTATGTTCATCTAATAAAAGAATTTGTTTTGTTAAGTCAAATTGACGAATCTTTTTATCAAATTCATCATAAGCTTTTGCTAGTGCTTCGCGTTTTTCTTTAAAGGATAAGGATTTATCTTTTCTAATAGAGGACTTATTAGCTTTATATTCCGCGAGCGCTGGTTTATAGACGCTTTCAAATTCTTTTCTAGCGACTTCATGGTCTTTTTCACAGAATGTGATGTAGTCTTTCTTAACTGTCTTATATGTTGGCTTATTACGCATTGTGGCCATTAACAAAGTTAAAGCTTGTCTTTGACCACCACTCATAACACCAACTTTTTGATTAAGTCTATCTTCTAAACCTAAATCAAATCTTTTTAATTCACGAATGAATTCTTTTTTATGAGATTTTCTAAAGCCCCATAAGAATGGAGAATGTTTTCTACCACGTCTATAGGCAATTTCTAAGTTTTCAATAACGGACATTTCACCACATGTACCCATCATTGGATCTTGGAAAACGTGACCGAAATAGGCTGCACGTTGATGTTCATCCATCTTAGTGATATCAACATTATTTAATAAGACTTGTCCTGAATCTGGTTTAATGACACCAGTTAAGATGTTCATTGTGGTACTTTTACCAGATCCATTACTACCGATGATAGTTACGAATTCACCACTTTCGATTTGCAAATTAACATGGTCTAAGGCCACTCGTAAGTCTTCTTTATTACCAGTGAGGTTGAATGTTTTAGTAACGTTTCTTAACTCTAACATAGTTATTCAGCCTCCTTTTTCTTTTTGGTGAATAGTTTTAATATTGCTTGCTTAATCATTGGTAAGCAAAGCGCTAAAGCAATTAAGATAGCATATAGTAATTTAGTTAAGTCTGTTGGCATCTTGAATACTTGGGTCGCAAGCATGATGATAGCGAAGTATAGTATTGAACCTAAACTAATGGATATAAGAGAGTTTTTAAATGATCTCTTACCAAATAAGGTTTCACCTATAAGAATACTTGCTAAACCGACAACAAGATAACCAGTGGCACCTTGAGCATTCATACCACTATCGATTTGGGCGATAAGAGCGCCTGCTAAGCCGATAAGAGCGTTACTAATGGAAACGCATATAATTGTGGTAACTGTAGTATTAATGCCTTGGGATTTGGCCATTTTCTCATTGATACCAGTAGCACGTATGGCCATACCATATTCAGTACCAAAGAAGAAATAGGCAACCGCTAAGACTATGGCAACAATAACTGCGACCACCATGATTTGTTGCCAACCATGGAATATCTTTGGATCTAAGAAACCAAATATTGTTTTAGAGTTATCAATACCGTTAATTTCCGAAGCAAAGATTCTACCATTGGCTAAGCCAAATAATAATAAGGCAATAGAGCCAGATGCAGTCATGGTGATAATACCACTTAATAGCTTAGGTATTTTAAGCACTCGATTTAAAAATCCAGTAATAAAACCACATACACCACCGGCAAGCATACCGACAAATGTCGCTAATATTGGAGGAACGTTTTTAGTAATCATCAAAGCACAAGCTGCCCCACCAATTAATAAACTTCCTTCAGCGGTCATATCAGCGAAATCGAGTATCCTGAATGTTAAGAATACACCAAGGGCCAATAGACAGCATGGAAGACCCATGCTTAATGTCAAACGTATTAGCTCAGTAATATCCATGTTTATTTAGCTTCTTTCCATGGGAATTCGGATGGTAAATCTTCCGCTTTGAAGCCAGCGGCTTCTAAATTTGCTTTATTAAATGTGTAGGAACATGTATCTGCAGTATTGAAGAAGACAGGAACATCTTTAACAGCGGTACCTTTTAAAATTTTTGCTGCTAATTCAGCGGTTTTAAGTCCTAAATCATAGTAGGAGATAGAAACAGTCACTTGACCACCATCAAGCATGCCTTCTTCACCGACGATGACTAATGTTTTATTTTGTCCTAAACCGTCTTTGACTTTTGCCATATTACTGGCCACTGTGTTATCAGTTGGAATCCAAATAGCATCAACTTCAGCAGCTAATTCAGCAATATTTGTTTTAATGGTAAATTGATCAACACATGTTTTAGTAACAACTTCCAAGCCTTCCGCTTTAGCAACTTCTGAAGCCATTTCAGCTTGCACACGTGAATTTTGTTCATTAGCGCAGTAGAAGATACCTAACTTACTTGCGGTTGGAATCATTTTCTTTGTTAATTTAATTTGATTGCCTAATGCTTCTTCTGGTTGAAGGTCGCTTGTACCAGTAACGAAACCTTCTGGAGCATTATTGTCTTTTAATAAGCCCGCACCAACTGGATCTGTAACAGCAGTGAATAATAATGGAGTTGTAGAACCAATATTTTCTTGCGCTGCTTTTAAGGCTGTCGCACATGGAGTAGCAATCGCTAAATTGAGTTTGTGCTTTTTACTCGCCATACCTTTAGCTAATGTAGAGTTTGTCGCAGCAGTTGCTTTAGCGTTTTGGATATCAAATTTTAAATCGCCAAAGCCTGCATCTTTAAGACCTTGAATAAAGCCTTCTCTAGCATTGTCTAAAGCTTGGAATTCACCGAATTGGAGAATACCAATATCAGTGCTGTCATTGTTACAGCCTGTCATCATAAATGGTGTAAGCATAAGTGGTAAGAGCGTTAATAATTTTCCTTTTTTCATTTTATTTGTCCTCCTTAATGAAATAAAAAATTGGTGTCCTATGTGGCACCAATTAATAATTCATTTTCTTTATTACCAGTGCCATTGATTAAGTCCTTGTAATCAATAACACCTTAATAGCTAAAAGGCCAAGATTATTGATTACCTCTTGGATAATAGTAGCTATAAAAGTAATAAAATGCTCTTTTCATAATTTACTTGGCTATAAGTTTAGCACTATCAATAAAATGCGCAACAAAAAATTTATATTCTTATTATCAAGACTATATATGTGTGTCATTTTCAAAAATATGTAAACACGTGCGAATGTGAATAAACTTTTGAATACATATACACGCTCGTGAGTGGTAGAATTATAAGTGCTTAAAATAACATAAAGGAGTCCTTATATGGAAAATTCTGTTTTTAAGGCGCACCTTATTCGTAAGCTGATTGTCGCAGGTGCTTTTACTGCGCTCACAATTGGCGCGATTATTGGTGTGAAACTGACAAACGACCTTGTTATTACTCCTAACGAAGGTTTCATCTCTGAAAAGTTATGTAAGGTTGAAACGGATGGTGCAAAGAATAACATGGGCGATAAGCTGGCAGTTGAAATCGAACAAGAAGGTATCGTTTTAGCCAAGAACGATAACAATGTGTTACCACTTAGCAAAGAAGTGAAACATATTAACGTCTTTGGTTATGATGCTGTTGAGTGGGTCATTTCTAACTCAGGTTCTGGTAGCGCAGATGGTAACAAGCCAACGAGCGATCGTCGTGCGTATGGTATTATCGATGCTTTTGATGAAAGAGGCATTGCTTACAATGATGAAATCATCAAGTACTATGAGAAATGGGCCACACCAAGAAATAGAGACACAAAGTCCTATTCATCTAACTACGATACAATCTATCGTTTAACTAACCCAAGCTTAGCAAACAACGCTGATTATGCAGAACTATATAACGCTGCAAAATCAGACACTAATACAGCGATTGTCTGTATTGGTAGATATGGTGGGGAACACTTAGACCCACCACACGAACAAGTTAATAATGAAAAGTCCAACACCAAGAGAAACCCTGACCGTGGTTATCTTGAGATCACTCTTGAAGAAGAAGAACTCTTAAGAGCGGTTGGTCAAGACTATGAAAACGTCATCGTGATTATTAACTCCACTAACGTCATGCAAATGGACTTCATGAGAGAAATTCCAGGCTTAGATGCTTGCTTACTCGTTGGTCCAACTGGTTCTTTCGGTTATAGAGCTATTCCACAAGTTCTATATGGTGAAGTTAATCCATCTGGTAGAACCGCTGATACATGGCCAATGAACCATCGTTATAATGTTTCTTATTACACCACTGGTTTCTGGTCACAAGAAGGAAACTCAAATAATGCCGCTGAAGGTTCTTACTATACTGGCGTCCCAAGTGGCGCTAACTTAGCCAATAGTAATAATAATGCTGGGCATGGTCATGCCGTCTTTGCCGACTACTATGAAGGTATCTATGTTGGTTATAAATGGTTTGAAACCGCGGATGCAGAAGGCTTCTGGAACTCTGATCCATATAATGGTTATGAAAACGTTGTGGCTTATCCATTTGGTTATGGCTTAAGCTACACCACCTTCAAATGGGATATGAAATCTGTCGGTGGCACTAGTTTCAAGGCTAACGAAGAATTAAATATCGTCGTTGAAGTTACAAATACTGGTGAAGTCGCTGGTAGAGACGTCGTCGAATTATACTTAACCGCTCCATATACAAAGGGTGGTATTGAAAAGTCTTCAGTG
>CAMNMM010000062.1:0-5124 GCA_946544655.1 uncultured Caryophanales bacterium
GTCCAAGGTGATATGCTTGAACCATTTATTAATAATGATTTTAAAGTTGATGTAATAGTTTGCAATCCGCCTTATATTGAGAATGAAAAAACAATCGATGAAAAGACTTTGAGACAAGAACCTCATCTCGCTTTATTAGCAAAACCAGGCACTATGTACTATGAAAAAGTGCTTAAAGACTATCTGAAAATCGTTAATGATACATATATTCTTGCTTTTGAAATAGGAGAGGATTTAGAAGAGCCTTTAACAAAGTTAGTAAATAAGTACTGCAAAGGCTGTTCGTTCTATTTTGAGAAAGACATGTATGATAGAGTACGTTTCTTATATATTACGGGTAAAAAGGAATAGCAAAATATCTTTGATATTACTATAATGAATGTATGAAAATTGCAATTGGTTCCGATCACGGCGGTTATGAATTAAAAGAAGGCCTCAAACGCTACTTAGCCAATAAGGGTTATGAAGTGGTTGATGTCGGTACATATTCTACAGAATCATGTCATTATCCAGAATTTGGCGCTAAATGTGCTAAGCTTGTTGCTGATGGTATGTGCAAATATGGCATTGTTGTCTGCACAACAGGTGAAGGCATTATTATGGCAGCTAATAAAGTCAAAGGCGTGCGTGCTGGCTTAGCATACAACGTCGAAGTTGCTAGATTAATGAGAGAACACAATGATGCTAACGTCATTGGTTTCGGTGCTAAATTCACAACATTAGAAGAAGCATGTGAGAGAACAGACACTTTCCTAGCTACTGAATTTGCGGGTGGAAGACATGCTATTCGTGTTGAAATGTTAAATAATTTAGAAAAATAACTAAATTTTCGGACAAAAATCAAAAATGCCTCCTATTTAATTAATAGGGGGCTTTTTTAAACATTGACATAAATAAAAAAGTCGGAGGATTATCCGACGCTGGAAGCCACCATGCTAAGAGTAGGTCTCGATACGAATCCAGTACCATTATTAAATCAAAGAAGGTGAGGGAAGGTAAGAAATAATGATTAAAAAAAGATTATTAAAACAGCCATTAGAAAACTTTCAAAATGGAATTGACAGTTTAGTTCACGCTGCATGTGGCTCACCAAAGACACGAAAAACATAGCGGAAAGGAAAAAATATTTATGGAAAAAGAAATAAATGAACTCATAGCAATCATTCAATCGCATAGAGACAAAGCATATCGCAAAATCAATGAAGAATTGGTGGGAATGTATTTTGAGATTGGTAAATACTTATCTGCAAAAATTAAAATGGAAAAATGGGGCTCGAAAACCATTGAATCGATTTCAAACAATCTTATGAAAGCGTATCCATATTTAAAAGGTTTTAACAGAGCAGGATTATATAGGATGGTACAGTTTTATGAAGAATATAGAGACAATGTAATTGTCTCAACACTGTCGAGACAAATTAGTTGGAGTAATAATTTGCTAATTTTATCAAGCACAAAAACTATTGAAGAAAAAGAATTCTATTTAAGACTTTGTATTAAACACAATTATTCATATAGAGAACTAAATAGACAAATTTCTAGCGGGTATTATGAAAGATATTTATTGTCAAATGGCAAAGCATTAGAAAGTTTAACACCTGCTGTAGATGAGGATGACATTCCAAAATCGAAAATCTTAGACAATTATTCATTGGAGTTTTTAGATTTGCCAAAAACATATTCTGAAAAAGATTTAAGAAAGTCCATAGTCTCAAATTTAAAGGACTTCATTTTAGAAATTGGCAGTGATTTTTCCTTTATTGGAGAAGAGTACAGAATCCAAGTTGGAATGCATGATTTTTATATTGATTTGTTGTTTTACAACAGAACATATTCTTGTCTGGTCGCGTTTGAATTAAAAATAGGTGAATTCAAACCTGAATACATTTCAAAGATGAGTTTTTATTTAGAGGCATTAAATAGGCAAGAAAAGAAGAATAACGAAAATCAAAGCGTGGGAATTATTCTATGTACTTCAAAAGATAAAACGGTAGTTGAGTATTCACTGGCACAGAACAATTCAAATATAGCAATCAGCACATACGAGACAAAATTAATAAATAAGAAATTACTAGAAAACAAAATTAAAGAAATAAGGGAGATTCTTAATGTCGATAAATAGTTTCATTTGTCCAATTTGTGGGAACACTGATATTCGTTACATAGGTATAAAAAGAGGTGAGCCGTATTGCCGTAAGTGCATAACTTTTAGAGGACAAGAAGCCACTGGCGAGTATGCTCAACTAGATAGTGCGGAATGGACTTTAAAATATGAGCTTTCAGACGACCAAAAAAGATTATCAAAGCAATTATTAGAAAACTTTCAAAATGGAATTGATAGTTTGGTTCACGCTGTATGTGGTTCAGGAAAGACCGAAATATGCATTGGGATTATTTCTTATTGTATTAAAAACGGCTTAAAAGTCGGATTTGCGGTCCCACGTCGCGATGTGTGTATCGAATTATATTATCGCTTTGCGGATATATTTAGAGATAATGATTTAACAGCGGTTTATGGTGGAAATACAAAGTATTTAGAAGGCGATTTAGTGTTATTAACCACCCACCAGTTATTTAGATATGACCATTATTTCGATTTATTAATCGTTGATGAAATTGATGCCTTCCCTTTCAAAGGCAGCGAGATATTAGAAGTCTTTTTCAAACGCAGCATTAAGAAGAATTATGTTCTAATGACCGCAACTCCAAATAAAGAGATACTGGACTATTTTTCAAAACCCGGAAGAGCAATCCTCCAGCTATTTTCAAGATTTCATGGTAAGCCCTTACCTGTACCGACAGTCATAAAAGGTAATGAATTATATTTAAACTACAAACTAGTTAAAGAAGTATCAAGAATATTGAAAAGTTTTAAGCAGATTTTTATCTTTGTTCCGACAATTGATTTATCGGTAAAAGTGTATAAATTTTTAAGGGTGTTTTTTCCTAATGGATATTATATTAATTCGCACTCTGAAAATCGTGACGAAATTATTAAAAGATTCAGAGTAAAAAAGTATCGATACTTAGTGACCACTGCTGTTTTAGAAAGAGGTGTTACTGTTAAAGATTTACAAGTCATTGTTTACCACAGTGATCATCCAATTTATGACTCTTATTCCTTAATACAAATAGCGGGACGTGTTGGAAGAAAGAAAGACGCTCCAGAAGGTGAGGTGATATTTCTTGCTAGGGAAAATAATGAAGAAATGCAGCGAGCGATTGCAGAGATTAATGCCGCCAACAAGAAACTGCCTAATTTGCTTTAAAAAAGTCAACATAACGGACTTTTGCAGGCTTTTTAATGGCAAAATACCTATTTGCCAGGCGTGTCAAACAGAAATGGAGCCTAAATTTATCAAGTTTCACGTGGATAACCATAAAGCCACTTCTTTATACGACTATAATCCTTTTATTAGAAAGCTAATTTACCAATATAAAGGTTGTTATGATTATGAATTACATCAAGTCTTTTTGGATAGGTACGCTAAAGAGATTAAGTTACGATATTTTGATCGTGTGATAATACCAATTCCTTCTTATCAAAATGAAGATGAACAAAGAGGATTCAACCATGTTGTTGAGACTTTTAAAAGTATTGGACTAAATATGCTCAATATTCTTGAAAAAACAGAGAAACATAAACAGGCTATAAGTTCCTTCAAACAAAGAAAAGAGGTCTATAAATATTTGGAGCTAAAAAGTTATCCTGATTTAAATAAAAAGAAGGTTTTAGTTGTCGATGATGTTTACACTACAGGAAGCACAATGAAATCCGCAATTCATCTCATTGAAAAATTAAATCCAAAGAAGATTGATGTTTTAGTGGTGGCCAAAACTAGAGGAAAACAACTACCTAAATAACTAATACGAATAAATTTGTATTAGACAATAATAGGTGGTATTGATATGATATTTAAGCGAATGCTTGACATTCTTTTATAAAGAAAGGCACATATTTGATGTGATCGGTATTAAAAAATATGGGATTTTTTGACAGAAGAGCTCTTAAGAAGTATCAAAAAGAAGCTGATAAAGTTATTGCTTATGAAAGCCAAATGGCTGCATTAACCAATGAAGAATTACAAGCTAAAACTCCTTACTTCAAAGAATTATTAGCTCAAGGTAAAACATTAGATGATATTAAATACGAAGCTTTTGCGGTTGCTCGTGAAGCTGCGAAACGTTGTATTGGTGAATTCCCTTACAAAGTTCAAATCATTGGTTCTTTAGTTTTACATAACGGCGATGTTGCCGAAATGAAAACCGGTGAAGGTAAAACCTTAACCTGTACAATGGCTGTTTACCTTAACGCTTTAGTGGGTAAAGGCTTACACGTTATTACTGTTAACGAATACTTATCCGGTCGTGACGCTGAATGGATGGGTCAAATCTATAGATTTTTAGGCTTAACAGTTGGTGTTAACGCCCGTACAAAATCTACACGTGAAAAGAAAGAAGCCTATTTGTGTGATATTACATATACCACAAACTCTGAATTAGGTTTCGACTACTTAAGAGATAACATGGCGACCGATTTGGAACACCGTGTTTTAAGAGGACTCAATTTCTGTATCGTTGACGAAGCTGACTCCATCTTAATCGATGAAAGTAGAACCCCATTAATTATTTCCGGTGGTGCTCAAACAAGTGCCTCCCAATATACCGTTGCCGATAGATTCTGTAAGACATTAAAGAAAGAAGTCGACTTCTCTGTGGATGTTAAAGAAAAGACAGTCCACTTAACAGAAGCTGGCCAAGCCAAAGCTGAACGTATGTTCGGTATCAAAAACTTATATGATCCAGAATATGCTGATTTAGTTCATAGAATCCATAATGCTTTAAAAGCAAACTTCATTATGGGTAGAGACGTTGACTACTTAGTGGACGCTGAAGGTGAAGTTCAAATTATTGACCCATTCACCGGTCGTGTTCTTCCAGGTCGTGAATGGTCTGATGGTTTACACCAAGCCGTTCAAGCAAAAGAAAACGTCAAAATCAAACAAGAAACTGTCACAATGGCGACAATTACATATCAAAACTTCTTCCGTTTATACGACAAACTCGCTGGTATGACTGGTACCGCTAAAACTGAAGAAGAAGAATTCCGTAAAATCTATAACA
>CAMNMM010000063.1:0-5105 GCA_946544655.1 uncultured Caryophanales bacterium
CTCTCATGAAGTCCACCGAAATCATGACTTATAACCTTGATGCTGCTAAAGCTGCTATGGCTTACGCTTATCCAGATGTGCCAGTTGATCGTGTGCAAGAATTCATGAAGACCATCACTTGGGAACAACTTCTCAATATCGCTAGAGCGGCAGTCGAGCACAAAGACACAATCTCTTCAAAACTCGAATATCCAATCTACTATGATAGTGATTCTAACTTATTCATTACAGAACTCTATCAAAACGATATTGGTTATTCTTCCATCGGCACAGATGGTAAGGGCCGTGTTGATTTCGAAGAAAGTGCTAACCTCACTAAAGCTAAAGAAATCGTCAGTGCTCTTAAACAAGCTCACGATGATGGTTTATTAACCACCCAAGGTGTTGAAGGCACCTACGCTAGTAACTCCTTTAAAGAAGCCAAAACACTCTTCTCTATCGGTTCTACTGGTGGTACTGGTTATACCATCCCAGATGCTGGTCAATTTGAAACAGCATTCGCTAAAGTTCCAACCATGGGTGAAAAAGTGGCCTATATTTCTCAAGGTCCATCCGTTTGTATGCTCAACAATCCATCCTTACCTAAGGCGGATAATGATAACGCGCTCAAATATGGCTGGAAATTAATCAAATACTTAACCAGTAAGCAAGTTAACGTTTCCTTATGCGTTAACGGTTCTGAAGGCTATTCTCCAGTGAGAGAATCTTGCTACACAACCGAAACATATAGTGACTTCATCGAAGGTGGTGAAGGTTACGCTGAAGCAGCCTTAGTTACACAAAACGACATCGCTGGTCGTTACTATAACTCCGCTGTTTTCCCAGGCAGTGCGACATTAAGAAAAGAAGTTGGCTCCTTAGTGACCAATGTCTTAAATGGTAAATCCACTCTTGATGATGCTTTCGCTACCGCCATTAACAACGCGAAGAAAGACATTAAATAATTAAAAGGAGGGCGCTATGAATAAGTTCAAACAAATTACTTTAGCCATTGCTACCTTCTTATCAGTAGCCTTATTAGCCGGCTGCCAAACAGGTGGTAATAGCAATAAAGAACCATCCCAAGGTGACGCTAACTGGGTTGACTATACTCAATCTGCAGCAGTCCGTTTATCTTTAGATTATAAAGGTAGAGACTTCTATAAAGATGGTATTGGTCAAGTTAAGCTCTATCAATCCATCGATGGTGATACTGCTCACTTCATCCCATTAGTGACCACAACAAGTCGTTTAAACATTAAATCCCGTTATTATGGTATTGATACTCCAGAATCAACTGGTCGTATTCAACCATGGGGTCAACCTGCTAGTGACTTCAATAAGAAGAAACTAAAAGAAGCGGACGCTAATGGTACAATCGTCGTTTCTACAGCCCAAGAAAACTATGGTAGTCCACAATATGACTCCACCGGTGAAAGATTTGTCTCTTTAATTTGGATTAACGAAACAAAGAAAGATGCACCATTTAACGAATTATATTTGTTAAACCTCGCCATCGTTCAAGAAGGCTATTCATGGGTTAAGAATGTTCAAGATATGCCATCATACGCTGATACATTCTATGCCGCTGAAACACAAGCTAAGAACTACAAACTTCGCTTATTCTCTGGCGTTCCTGAAGATACCTTCCCAACAGGTGACTATGTCAATACAAGCTTATTAGACTTAAAAGTCGCCACAGAAAACTACATCAAGGATAAAAACTATCAATCACCATTAGATGGCGCTAAAGTTAGAATCCGTGGTACTGTTGCTGGTTATTCAAACGGCACAATGTACTTACAAAGTTACTTTGAAGAAAGCGATAGTGAAGAAATCCGTGGTGAAGGCAAAGGCATTAAAGGTGGCGAATATGCTGCTATTAACGTCTTCTGCGGCATGTCTTCTGTTCCAAGCAAATACAGAAAACTCAACACATTTATCCAATTATGTGTCTTTGCTAAATATAGTGAAAACTTTGGTTTCCAATTAACTGGTGCTGAAGGTCACTTCCCAATCGTTGAATCCGAAGCCACTGATGAAGACTGCAAGATCCTCATCAAAGCGGAAGAAAACGTTGGTGAACAAAGCTTACATATGATTGAATATAAAGCCGCTGAATTAAGCGAAATCGCCAAGAATGGTAGTTTCGAATGCTTAAACTGCGCTGTCAAGGTCACTGATCCTGTCGAATGTAACTATTTCCGTATCAATACTGCTGGTACTGAAATCACATTAGGCTTCAAAGACTGTGATTTTGATGCTTACATCACATTCCTTTATGCTGGTGATCCAGAAAAGAAATATGAATATTGGAATACCGAAGAACAATTCGTCGGTAAGAAATTCTTATTAAGTGGTATTTACACATACCATACCTATAACGATAAAACCTCTTATCAAATCATCTTCAATGATGCGAGTGGTTTAGAATGGGTCAAAGAATAGTGTATTTAGGAGGCAATTAATCATGTATTGTTATCACTGTGGTTATAAACTCAACGAAGAAAAAATCGAAGCCAAAGAATCCACCTACAAGAGAATTGAAGGTATGGATATCGATACTGAGATCAACTACGTCTGTCCAAGATGTGGTCATCTTATGCATGAAAACGCCTCACCAGAAGACGTCAAATCTTTAGCAAGAGCGTGTCACGCTGAACTCCAACGTGGTCGTAATGACCTCGCTAGAGGTATGTCTAACATCTCTATTGGTGTCATTCTTTTAGTGACATCTATCGTCTTCTTACTTTTATCAAGAAAAGCGGATAATCAATTCCAGATTACCCCAACATCCCCAGAGTTCATGGTTTTCTGTGGACTCGCAGTCATTTCGGTTATACTTTTAGTGTTCGGAGTGGTCTTTACGGTATTCGGCGTGAAACGTAAAGTCACTTACACGCACCTACTAAAGGATATAAATAATCAAACCTTTGTGCAGTAGCACAGTTTCCATTTTTTGTGAAAGGAGAAATTAACATGAAAAAAGGAACAAAACTTGTTGCTTTATTGTTAGGCCTTGCCTTAATGGTTCCTGCTTGTACACCAGGCGCCAATCCAAGCAAATCTTCCGAAGAACCAGGTACATCTTCAGAAGCTCCTGTTAACTACAAGGTTACAATTAGTAACAAACAAGAACTTCAAGCTGAATGGTTTGTTGGTGATCAATCAAGAAAAGTCAACCTTGAAGTCGAACCAAAAGCCAACATTACACAATTAGTTAGTGAAGGCAAAATTACAATTACATCAAGTGACCCAGCGAAATTAACAGTCGAAGGTCAAATGGCCTCCCCAGTTGCCGCTGGTGAAGTCACAATCACCGTTAAATGTGGTGAATCAGAAGACAGCGTTAAAGTTACCTTACAAGCAAAACAAACAGTTAAGGAAAAATATGGCGTTGATCACGAAGGCACAGAAGCTGATCCATTTACTAATGAAGAAGCCTGCAAAGTTGCTAAACACGAAAAATACAACAAGGAAGACTTCTATGTCAAAGGCAAAGTTGCTTCTTTCTATCATGCTCCAGGTAGCAGAGATGACGGCGCTGTTAGCTTCTATTTAGAACCAGCTACCGCCGGTGGTGAAAAATTCGAAGTTTACAAATGCTATAAAGACAAAGAACAAAAACAAAAACTTACCGATGATGACATTTGGGTCGGTGGTGTTGTCACAGCACATGGTGTCTTTACAGTTTACAACGGCACACAAGCTGAAACAGATGGCAGCGCTATCTTTGTCAAATGTGAAGGTAATAAACCACAACCAAGACAAACATTAACAAAGACATTTGCTGAAACATTAGCAGCTGGTAATGCTTTAGCCGATGGCGGTAGCACATGGGATTACTACAAATTCCAAGGTTACGTCACAGTTAAGGAAGGCAATAACTTCTACTTAACCGCTACAAAGGGTGAAGCCTTAGTTCCAGGTAAATCTGATGCCGCACACCAAGAAAGAGATATTAAAGGTACCAACGCTATCGAATTATATAACGCTGGTAAAGTTGCTGAACTCGCTGCCAAATTATTAGAAGGTGCTAAAGTCGAAGTCACAATGATCGTTAAGAACTACCATGGTACAGTCGAAAACGGTCTTGACCTCAAAGATGAAGATGTCACAGTTCTTGAAGCCGGTACACAATGGGCCGTTCCAGAACCAGCAGTTGCTAATAAAACAGTTACTGAATTCATCGCTTTAGAAAACAATAAGAAGAATGCCTATACTGTTAAAGCCACAATTAAAGCTTTCAAATCTGGCGATACAAAAGACAAATATGGCAATATGACCGTTACTGATGGTAC
Source organism: uncultured Caryophanales bacterium (assembly GCA_946544655.1). Lineage (GTDB taxonomy): Bacteria > Bacillota_I > Bacilli_A > RFN20 > CAG-826 > RUG14515. The sequence continues at coordinate 4,281 of CAMNMM010000063.1, forward strand.
AAGTGACGTCGCCATTTATGGTGCTACAGCCACAGCCACAGCTCTTGCTTGGGACGGTGCTGGTGAATATGCCTTCACAAACCCACAAGACTTCTTAACAAATGAAACAACATCCGCTCTTAAAGTCGGTGATGAAATCACAATGAAATTAATCCGTGCTGACTACATTAAAGACGGTGTTACACAAGCTATCCAAGGTACTGGCATTATCACAGCCGTCACCCCTGCCGGTGGTGAAGGCGGCGGTGAAGGCGGCGGTGAAGGCGGCGACCCAGCTGGAAACTTAACCGAAACCGTTACCCTCAATTATTCTGGTTTAACAGGTAAAGGTTCTGAAATTAAAACAGATGCCGATTCCTTAACCAAGATCGGTCAAGGCAATGCCCACGTTACAGCCGTTACATCTTCCAAAATCTATGATGGTAATGGTACAGGTGGTGCTTATGAAAACCTCGCTGGTTTCTTAAAGACTGGTACAAGTAAAGCTGCTGGCCAAATCGTCTTAACATTAGATGGCAAAGCTAGCAAAGTTGAAATCTTATGCTATGACTGGTATAAGAAAACTGCTGACCATCCAACAAACTCCAACAACGTTGCAGTTAATGGTTCCGCTGATCAATTAGCTCCATACAATGAAGATGGCACATTTGGCACATTGACATTTGAATTAGCCGAAGCTAGTGCAACAGTTACAATCGATGCTAAAAACAGAATCTTCATTAAGGAAATCAAAATTTCCTAATCGATTCTAATAAAAATAAGGGGTGCAGTAATGCACTCCTTTTTGTTATTTCCTTAAACAAAACATAAATATCGTTCGTTTAT
>CAMNMM010000064.1:0-4963 GCA_946544655.1 uncultured Caryophanales bacterium
CTTGGATGACGCCATATCCACCATCACGACGGATATAAACGACACTGATGCGATCATCTTCTTCATCGAGATAAAGGAAGAAATCATGACCTAAGGCTTCCATTCTAAGAATGGCTTCATCAATCTTCATTGATTGTAAATAGTAAGATTTTGCTCTAACGACGACATCTTCTTCTTTGTCGCCTTGTTCTTCTTCTAATTCTTGGAATTGGACTGCTTCAGCGAATGAGGTTCTGCCGCTGCGATCCATTCTTGTTTTAACTTTGCGCATTTGGCCAACGAGTTTGTCGATGGCTAAGTCGATGGCAGCGTATAAATCTGCATCTTCGACTTCCGCACGGAGTGGCATTTGAGGTAAGAAGATTGTAATTTCTACTCTTTGGGTCTCACCATGCACACTGACAACAGCACGGCATTCAATCTCGTCGTTGATAAGAAAAAACTTATCCATTCTTGAGAGTTTCTTCTTAATAGCGGAAGAAATGGCGTCTGTTACTTGGATGTTTTTGCCGATAATTTGGTATTTCATATGTTGTAACCTCCTTCCAAATTATGAAACAGAAGTTCAGTCACTTACATTATAGCACCGCTTGTCGGCTTTATAAATAACACGTTGATTATTTAAGAAGGTTTTTAATTTGTTCAACTTTATCGAGTTTTTCCCATGGTAAATCAAGGTCTGGGCGGCCAAAATGACCATAGTTTGTGAGTTCTCTATATTTAAATGTTGGTTCAGTTAAGTTGAATTGTTTGATAATCATACCAGGACGGCAATCAAATACTTCTCTCACCACACTGAGGATCTTATCATCACTATAGTGGGATGTTTTATATGTTCTAACACTGATAGATAATGGTTGATTAACACCAATAGCATAGCTAAGTTGAACACGTAAACGTCTAGCCACACCGGCGGCGACGAGGTTTTTAGCGATGTATCTTGCCATATAGGTTGCACTTCTATCAACTTTAGTTGGGTCTTTACCAGAGAAAGCACCACCACCGTGTTCGCATGTGCCACCATATGTATCAACGATAATTTTGCGTCCGGTCACGCCTGTATCACCTGTTGGACCACCGATAACGAATTTACCAGTTGGATTAAAGTAAACTTTAAAATCAGTATTTAAGCCAAATGATTTAGCGACTTTCTTCATGATGTTTTCCACGACATAGTTTTTGAATTCTTCTAAATCGATATTGTCATCATGTTGGATGGACATTAAAACTGTATCAATACGGATATTATTTGGATCAGTATAATCAATAGTCACTTGTGACTTCATATCTGGACGAGCATGTTTAAAGACACCCGCTTTTCTTTGGTTTGTCGCTTCTCTCACTAATTTATGGGCAATGGAGATAGCAAGTGGCATATATCCTTCTGTTTCATCAGTGGCGTAACCAAACATAATTCCTTGGTCACCCGCACCGACTTCTTCTGGCTTTTGTTGGGAGACACCAATGGAGATATCATGTGATTGTTCTTTAACCTTCACTTCTACTTCCACTGTATGATAGTCTGTACCGAGTTCTGGACGATCATAACCAACACTCTTTAAGACGTCTTTAACGATTTGAACATAATTTGGTTGGACCTTGCATGTGATTTCCCCACCGATTAAGACAAAATTATTGCTGGCAAACACTTCGCAAGCCACTCTGGCGTTTTTATCCTCTTTTAAACATGCATCCAAAATAGCGTCTGCGATTTGATCACATACTTTATCTGGGTGTCCTTCACTCACTGATTCTGAGGTAAATAAGATTTTTTCTTTAGCCATTGCTGAAACTCCTTTATATAAACAAAGCCCTCCCACATTCATGGAAGGGCATTCTTTTTTTCCTTCAACTTATCGCTCAAGGTTGTGGGAACCTTGCTAAGGAAGAGCACTTACTCTATCGAGAGTTGCTATTGCGTTATTTCATTCCTTATTACGCAATTCTTGATAAGCAAACCTATTATAGAGTATTTCTTAGAAATAGCAACAATCTTTTCTTGATTATTCATTGCGTTTTTGTTTTAATACAAATAGATGGTGCGCTCTTTGTAGCTATCTAGCTGGACATCATGTCATCAAGCTTTGCATCATCTTTTTTTATACTTTGCCTTCAAATAATCTTTAATAGCCCGTTCTGACTTTGAAGAAGTCTTATATTTTCTAAACAAATATCCTTTAAATTTGTATTTGTCTTCCCTCACATATTTTCTAACATAGGCTATCGAGCCATTTTTTGCCTTAGGATGAGGATCTTCTATAACGATAAAAGTATCCTTTGATGGTTTAGAATGAGTAATGGGCAAATTTCTCCACTTCTTTTTATTCTTACTTTTTACCGAAATAGATGGGTGTCTTACTTTTCGATTCAGATAGAACTTAAACATTTTATTCCTCCTATGAAATACTGCCTCATTAATTAAATAGGAGTGAATTTGACAATTTGTCCAAAAAACTTGATGCTTTTCTAAAGCGCAACAAAAAACAGGCTTTTAGCCTGTTAATTTTTATAAGTTTTTCACTTATTGTTCTCTAGCCCTATCGCTAGTTGGTCAGGACAAGATGTTTCGCCTGTTCTTGAGCCACGGCACTTAATGCCTTTAAGTTTGGTAATCACATCTTCAATCTTCATGCCCTCGATTAAACGACATAAACCCTGCGTGTTACCCATGCAGCCCCCTACGATGGTTGCGTGCACTATCACACCATTTTCGTGTTCAATAATCATTTCTCTTGAGCAGACGTTATTTGGTTTGAATGTGATCTTTTCCATAATTATTTAATTAATTTACCGTAAACAGTACCAGCGCAGCCAGCAGCATTGCTTTCATCGGTATCGATGTGGCAGGCTAAAGCGAAGTCATCTCTAACACGAACAACGACATCACCAAAGATTAAGCTTCTGCCTGGGCAGTTTACTTCTAATTTAACGATTTGACCGTTTTCAACACCGAATTCAGCGGCATCAGCAGGTGTCATATGGATATGACGTTTAGCAACGATACAGCCTTCCGCTAATTCGAGTTCACCAGCAGGACCAACTAATTTGATACCTGGGGTACCGGCTAAATCACCAGATTCTCTAATGACGGTTGGAACACCTAATGTACGAGCATCAGTAGCGCTGACTTCGACTTGACCAGCTTTTCTGAAAGGTCCGAGGATGGAAACATTAGCAATTGTTTTCTTTGGACCAACGATGTCTAAACGTGAGAAACTGACGAATTGACCTGGTTGAGATAATGGCGCTCTAACTTCTAACTTAGCATCAGCGCCAAATAATATTTTGAATTGTTCTTCTGTCACGTGAATGTGACGAGCACTTGTTTCAACTAAAATTTCTTTCATGAAATTGCCTTCTTTCTTGCGAATAGTATTCTATCAAAGTTCTTCTTATTATTCATTAAAAATGAAAATTATTTTATTTTTTGTTGCAATAATCTTTTTTGTGTGCAAAATTAAGGCAAGGAAAAAGAAATGGAAGAAATCGTTGAAGAATTATTAACTGATCGCATACTTACTGCTGTTAAGAATCGCAACGCTAAAGAACTTAAGGAAATATTCGAAGTTACTCCTAACATCGATATTGCGGAAGCCTTAGACGAAGTTAAAGACGCTGCTGTTTTTCTTTATATCTTTAGAACAGTTAATAGTGAATACACTAGTGATTTCTTCACCGAATTAACAAACGAACAGCAAGAGATGATCATTAATGCTTTCACTGATAAGCAATTAATTGAATTATTAGACAACTCCTTCGCTGACGATATCGTTGATACATTGGAAGAAATGCCTGCTAATGTCGTGGCTAGAGTCCTCAAAGCATGCCCTGCTGATTTAAGAAAAGACGTCAATAACCTTTTAAACTACAAAGATAATACTGCTGGTTCAGTAATGACCACTGAGTATCTTGATATGAAAGATACATTAACAGTCAAAGAAGCTTTAAAGATTATTCGTCAACGTGGTAAAGATGCAGAGACCGTTTATACAGTCTTTGTTAGAGACTCTAAACGTAATCTTATGGGCACCATTAACTTGGATGATTTAATCTTTGCTAAAGATGATGAGGTCTTAAGCGATGTCATGGACCGTGACTTTGTGACATGTAATGTTAACGATGACCAAGAAGAAGTCGCTAATATGTTCAAACGTTATGACCTTAATGCTATGGCGGTTGTGAACAATGAAAACAAAATCATTGGTATCATCACCATCGATGACGTGGTCGACATCATCGTTGAAGAAGCGACTGAAGATATCGCTCACTTAAATCAAATCTCCAACATGGATGAACCATACTTAAAGACACCTGTCTATAAGTTAGTTTTGAAGTGTGTTCCTTGGATTATTGTTTTGATGGTTTTACAAGTGTTCTCCACTCTTGTTCTTTCTACATTCCAAACCGCGATGGCAACATTTGCGATCTTACCTGTTTTAGTACCATTATTAACTGATGCGGGTGGTAATGCTGGTGGCCAAACCACTACCCTTATCGTTCGTTCTATCTCTTTGGATGAATTCGGAAGAGGCGATTTCAAACGTGCAATTTGGAAAGAATTTAGAGTTGCACTATGTATCGCATGTATTATTGCCATTTTCGCATTTGGCTTATTAATGCTTGAAATGGTTGTTGGTATTGCAGATATTGCTACACCTGCTAAAGCTTTAGGTTTGGACAAGGGATTAGCAATGCTCGTTACTGCTGGATTAGTCGCTTCAACATTATTTGTCACAATGCTTGTGGCAAGATTAGTGGCTTGCGCTTTCCCATTCTTAGCCAAGAAGCTAAAACTTGATCCAGCTGTTGTTTGTGGTCCATTCAACACCACTATTGTTGATGTTATTTCCTTATTGGTATATTTCTTCCTCTGGACATTTGTGTTCAGTCATATGCTAGGTCTTTAATTTATGAATAAAAAAGAAAACATGTGGGAACTAGTTAAGTTCCTTATCACAGGGGT
>CAMNMM010000065.1:0-4856 GCA_946544655.1 uncultured Caryophanales bacterium
TTAAGATTCGAAGAATTTAAAAAAGAATTCAAAAAGAGAATCAAAGAAATAAGAAGCAAAGATAGTCATTAATTTATTATTTGTCTCTTTAGGAATATATTCCAAAATGCCGATTCCGTAAAGGATTGGCTTTTTGTACTAAAAATAACAGCTTTGCCTTTGTGACATGCTCCCACCACTTAAAGAAGTGGGGGCTTCTTGCTGAAATATGTTAAAGAGATAGTTATAAAAGCGGTTAATAATTTACAATAATAAAAATTTTTTCAATAAACAACTAACTAGATACATTCTAAACAAAATAGAGAATAAGGCTTTAAAACGCCCGTGAGCGCATTTGCTATGCGATTTTTACTGCGCTATCATTGAATTGGATATATGGCATACTCATTAATACCAATTGTCGCGGTTATTATCGGTGCAATAATTAACTGGGATGTTTTTATGAGCAAAAAATATCGCGTAATGAATAGTGATATTTTCCGCGCTTATAAGATAGTGATTATTTGCCAATTTATCTTCTTTACCGCGGACATCTTATGGGGAGTATTAGACTCCTTATCAAATAAAGTTCCAGCAATGATTGACACAACCATCTTCTTCGTGTCGATGGCTTTTGGTGTTTCTGCTTGGCTAAGATTTGCCGCTAAATATTTAGAAGAAAAGAAACTAACGAGTAATATTACTTTAGTCTTTGCCCTTATTTTCTTAATCGCTGGTGTGACTTTGGTCATTATTAATATCTTTAATCCAATCTTATTTAGCTATAGTAGTGGCGAATATGCGCCTAAGGCTGGTAGATATGGTTATTTCACCGCGCAAATGGCCATGTATCTCATTGCTTCTATAATTGCCTTTGTTCGTACTCTCACTAATAAGAATTATCGTAAGATGAGATATTTAACTATTGGCCTTGTCGGTCTAATCATGGCGGGTTTAATTGTCTTACAAATCTTTTATCCAAACCTTCCTTTATATTCACTTGGTCACTTATTATCTATGGTTCTTATTCACATGTTTATTGTTAATACTGAATCACAAAGCTATCAGCGTTCGATAAGCGCTGCTTCGCAAAGAGTGAAAGAGAAGAGTCAAGAATTAGAAACCACAAAAGAGTTAGCGTATCAAGACCAATTGACTGGTATTAGAAATAAACACGCTTATGTCGAACGTGAAGAAAGCATTGATGCATCGCTCCATGATAAGAGCAGTGGTAATTTATGCTTATTCATCTTTGACTTAAACGATTTAAAACTAATTAATGATACTTTTGGTCATGAACAAGGTGATGAATACATCATTAAATCAGTTAAAATCATTAAACAAGTATTCAAAAATCAAATCATTTATCGTATCGGTGGCGATGAATTCGCTACCTTCGTAGATGGCCCTGATTTCAACAATAGATATTACTTATTAGAACAATTCAACAAAGTTGTGGAATCAAATATCGGTAAAAATGAACCAATTATTGCTGTTGGCTTTGCCGACTATGTGCCAGAAAAAGATAATTCTTTAAGATCCATCTTCACTCGAGCGGATGAACGTATGTATGCGAGAAAGAAAGTGCTTAAAGAAATGGCCGCTAAAGAAAATGAAGACCAAAAAGATAGTGCGGTTTCTGATTCCGTGTCTCGTCAAGAATACTATGAGATATTCTATCGTCATGGCAAACTCTCTTTAATTAACTTTTTAAATAGTTCCCCTTGTGATGAAATCGTAGAAATAGATGTCGTTAATGACACTTATAAAATCTTCTATCATGTCGAAGGTAAATACTTCGTTCCTAACGTTGATATTTCTTATAAAGAACTATTAGAATTCACCGCGAAGCATATCGTCCATCCTGATGACGCTGGTGAATATTTAGCGTTAATGAAAATCGATGGATTTTTTGAACGTTTAGCAAACGCTAAAATACCAAACTTCGACTTTGCGCATTTTAGATATAAATTACAAGATGGTGCTTATCGTTATGTCGAACAATGCGTTATCGCCGGAGAAGAAAATGGTATTCCTCCTGGCATGTTTAGAATATATATCTTTGATATTCATAACATGATGATTAGAAGAATGGGCATCGCTAGTGATGATTCTAATGTCATCTCTCATGTTCGTGATAAAACAACAGGCCTATTAAATAGTAAAGACTTCTTTGTTAAAGCAGAGCAAATCGTTAAAGATAATCCAAAGAAGCAATGGTGTGTGCTCTTCCTTGATATTGAACACTTCAAATTCTTTGATGAATGGTATGGTCGTGAACAAGGCGATTACTTATTAGCCAAGATTGGTGCTGAGTTATCTGAAAGTGAATTAGTGCACAATGGTGCGGCTGGTTATTTCGGTCAAGATGACTTCGTTATTTTAGCGGAATTTGATAAAGACAAAATTAAAACTTTATATGAGAATATTCATCACCATATCGCCTCTTTTGGTCTCACCGCTGGTTTCTTACCGGCTATCGGTGTGGCTTCATTAGAAAAAGATATGATCCTTGTGGACGCTATTGATAGAGCGAGCATTGCGGCTTCCAAAGCCAAAGGCGATGTTAGAAATAGAATTGTTTATTATAATTCTGATATGCAGTTCCTCGCGGAACACGAATATCGCGTTCTTTCTGATTTCATGAACGCTTTACAAAATGATGAAATCACCTTCTATTTACAACCACAGTGTCGCGCTAAAACAGGTAAAATCGTTGGTGCGGAAGCTTTAGCAAGATGGATTAAAAAAGACGGTACACACATCCCACCTTCAGTCTTTATTCCTGTCTTAGAGAAATATAACTTCATTACTGACTTAGACCAATACATTTGGGAGAAAGTTTGTAAGAGCTTAAAGCATTGGTTAGATTCAGGACATATTGCTGTTCCAGTTTCTATCAATGTTTCTCGTATTGATATTTATAATTTTGATATTCCTACTTACATTCATAATTTAGCGGATAAATATAAAATCCCACATCGCCTTATCAAAGTGGAAATCACTGAATCCGCTTACGCGGAAACCGTTAATATTATCGAAGATATCGTTTCGCGTTTACGTAAAGACGGCTTCGAAGTTTTAATGGATGACTTCGGTAGTGGTTATTCTTCCTTAAATATGCTTTCCACAATTAAATTAGACGCTATTAAGTTAGACTCTGAATTCTTACGCTTAGAAGGCGCTGACTATGAAAGAGGTATTCGTATTATTGAATCTGTTGTTAATATGGCCAAAACTATGACTTTACCAATCATTGTGGAAGGTGTAGAAACTAAAAAACAATGTGAATTCCTTATGGAATTAGGTTGTCGTTATATCCAAGGCTATTACTTCTATAAACCATTATCACGTGAAGACTTTGAAAAGGTTGTTAAACAAAAAGACATGATTGATGAACGTGGTTTTGTCGTTAAGCCTAATGAACAATTACGTATTAGAGAATTCTTAGATAAGAATATCTACTCTGACTCAATGTTAAATAACATTATTGGTGCGGTAGCCTTCTATTCATGGGATAAAGAACACGTTGATATCGTGAGATATAACCAACAATTCTATCAAGCGGTTGATGTTCCTGACTTTGCGGAAAGATTAGTAAATATTGAACTATTTGCCCCTGAAGAAGATCGCCCAATCATGTTCGCTGCTTTACAAGAGGCGATGGATAACCGTTTATCTGGTTCTATTGCGACAATTAGATTCCATCGTAGTGATGGTGGTCTCATGTCCTTTAGAATTCATTTCTATTATCTTGGTCAAAAAGAAGGTAGAGAGTTGTTCTATGGTGCGGCCTATAATGATAGTGAACTTGCTAACTTAAAAGAAGTTAAAGACTTAATCACTGAATATTCCACTGATAACATGATTCTCGTCAGTGTTATAAACAAGAAGTTTAGATTCAATGTTATCTCACATACTGTGAGCAACTTATTAGGTATCACTCCATCAGAACTAGAAAAAGAACTCAATGACTCATCATTCATCAAGCGCTGTGTGAATCCAAAAGAAATTGTGGAAATTAATAAAGACGCTCTTAAGCTTGCGGGTAAGCATAAGGAATTTAATAAGATTGTGACGGTCTATGATAAAGACAATAACAAAGTTAAGATCAATGTTGAGTTCCTCTGCGTTGCAGATGACGCAGATAACGTTGCTTACATCTTAAAAGCCCAACCACTAGAAAAATAAGTATCGACACCAGTCGGTACTTTTTCAAATATTTGTCATAAGTTTCAATAAATAAGCCCTAAAAGTAATATTACTTTTTATAATGAAAAGTAGATTACATAAAGGTGACCAGTATGAAAAAGAAGAATTACATGCCTAAAACGCCGAAAGAAAAAGGCTTATTTGTCGGTGCGATTATTTGCATAGTCATTTTTATCCCCTGCCTTATTTTTATAATGGAAGGTATCGGTATTATTCCTTTTTTAATTATCGCTATACTCGCTATCTGTGGTGGTATGACATTAGCGTTCTACGCTAAAAAGATCATCGACGCTAGACTTAAAGAAGAAGGCGGTGTGGAAGAACAACCAAAGGTTGAAGAACCCGTTAAAGCTAAAGAACCAGAACCAGTTAAGGAAGAAGTAATTTCTGAACCCGCTACTGTTACAGAAGTTGTTGAACCAGAACCAACTATTGAAGAACCAGTCTTTGAAGAAGAACCCGCTCCAGTTCAACCAATAGAAAAGAAAAAACCTAATAAAGCAGTCTTTGCAGTTATTATTCCAATTGTCGCTGTTGCTCTAGCGGCCGCTATTGCTATTCCTGTTACCATTCATTTTGTTAACGCCAATAACAATACGGAAATCAATGATGGTAGTGGCAATAATAACAACAACGGTGGTAAAGTGTCATTCAACATTACTTCT
>CAMNMM010000066.1:0-4759 GCA_946544655.1 uncultured Caryophanales bacterium
ACATGGTGGAGATCAAAACGAGTAAGAACTCTGTACCAAGTGAAGGTTGGCTCGACTTTGTCGCTTCTAGCTCAGCGAAAACTGCGATTAAAAAATATATCGCGAAAAAGAACGCTGAGATGATGAGGGAAGATAGAATCGCTAAAGGTAAACAAAGCTGTGTTGATGCCTTCCATGAACGCGGCATTGAAGAAGATGAAATGATGAAACTTCTCGATACCGATAAAGTCTTAGATTATTACAATTTCCAAGATGTTGACTCATTATTTATCGGTGTCTCTGGTAGAAAGCCAACCGCTAGTGCGCTTATCGATTTCTTAAAGATTAAGCGTCCAGTGAACTTAGAAGTTAATTTCACAAAACGTAAAACTGATAAAAACGATCATTGTCCAGTCTATATCAAGGGTGCTGGTAAGATTGCCATTGCTTTAGCAAATTGCTGTACACCAGTCCCAGGAGACGACATTATCGGCTATATTACACGTGGTAAGGGCATATCCGTGCATAGAAAGAACTGCCCAAATATCGCTAACGAAAAAGAAAGATTAATTGATGTCTATTGGAGAGACGATATTGAATTCGCCACATATCCTGTTGATATCATCATCGAAGCGAGTGATAGAAATAACTTGCTCATGGATGTGATGGCGGTCTTCCAAAACGCAAAAGTGGGCGTGAATAATTTACACGCGAGAAGTAACAGCCAAAACTTATCCGCGACAATTAGCGCGACTATCATGGTTAGCGATGCTAAACGTCTGCATGATATCTTTGTTTTGTTAAAAGGTATTACCGGCGTTTATCGCATTGACCGTGTCATTCATTAAGGAGAAAAGATATGTTAACAAGTAATGTTAAAGGTACTCACGACATCATTGGTGAAGAAGCTAATGGTTTCGCTTATATCGAAAATGTTTTAAAACAAATTTGTGAATTATTCGCCTATAACGAAGTTAGACCTCCAGTGATGGAACATAGCGAGTTATTTGTGCGTGGTGTGGGTGAAGGTAGTGACATTGTCCGTAAGGAAATGTACACATTTAACGATAAAGCTGATCGTTCTATCACCTTACGTCCAGAATTTACCGCGGGCATTATGCGTTTAATCGTGCAAAACAAGTTATTAGCCACGAATGAACTTCCTTATAAGGTTTATTACTGTGGCCCTGTTTTCCGTTATGAAAGACCACAATTAGGTAGATATAGACAGTTCAACCAATTCGGTGTGGAAGCAGTGGGTAACAACACTCCTGAAATCGATGTCGAAGTCATCACTTTAGCGTATACCATCTTAAGTTCTTTGAACTTAGAAAACGTTAAAATCGCCATTAATACCTTAGGCGATGATGAATCACGTAATGCTTATAAAGAAGCACTTAAAGCTTATTTTGCCAAGCACTTAGATAAGATGTGTCCAGACTGTCATTCTCGTTATGAACTTAATCCTTTAAGAATCCTCGACTGCAAGGTGCCTGAAGATCAAGAAATCGTTAAAGGTGCACCGAAGATGAAGGACTATTTAAGTGACGCTGCTAAAGCAAGATTTGCGAGAGTCCTTGAATTATTAGATGCTTTAGATATCCCTTACGAAGTAGATGATACTTTAGTAAGAGGCTTAGACTACTACGCTGAAACCGTCTTTGAATTCCATTATGTCTCTAAGACCGGTAATGATTATGGCGCGATTGGCGCGGGTGGTCACTATGACAAACTCGTCAAAGAAATCGGTGGTCCAGATGCCGCTGGTGTGGGATTCTCTTTCGGTGTCGAAAGATTATATTCCGTTCTTAAAGATGATGAATTATTACCAGATAACATCAACACAAATGTTGAAATCTATGTGATGCCATTAGGTAATGAGGCTAAGACCATGGCCCAACAAGTCGCTAGTGAACTTAGATTATCTGGTTACCGCACTGATATCTGCTTTGAAGATGTCAAACTCGGTAATATGTTTAAGCGCGCTGAAAGAAAAGGCGCGAAGTTTGCCATTATCATCGGTGAAGATGAGGTTAGCAAACAACAAGTTGTTATTAAAAATCTAGAAACAACTGAACAAAAGAGTTGTGAACTAGATAAATTAATAGAAACCATTTCCACTGAAATGGGTGAAGAATTTTGTGATTAATCACAAAGGTAGGTAGTATTATGGAAAGAAGCCATTACAGCAACGAACTTGGCTTAGCTAATGTTGGTGAGAAAGTCACCCTCCTTGGTTGGGTCAGCAAAAGAAGAAATCTTGGATCTTTACTCTTTATCGATTTAAGAGATCGTTTCGGTTTAATCCAAATTGTCGTTAATGACAACGTCACAATTCCTGATGTCAGAAATGAATACGTCATTCAAGTGAAAGGTGAAGTCGCTAAAAGAGCGGTCGCTAATCCTAAACTCAAAAGTGGTGAAATCGAAGTTATCGCTAGTGAAGTAGTTTTGTTAAACACTGCGAAAACCACGCCTTTAATCATCGCTGATGAAACTGACGCTTTAGAAGACACCAGACTTAAATATCGTTACCTCGACTTACGTCGTCCTTGTATGCAACATTATTTCGATGTGCGCGACACAATTAAGATGACCACACATAGTTTTATGCATCGTCATCACTTCATCGAAATTGAAACACCAATGCTCTGCGCCTCCTCTCCAGAAGGCGCCAAAGAGTACTTAGTGCCTTCCCGTGTGCATAAAGGTCAATTCTACGCTTTACCACAAAGCCCACAAATGTTTAAGCAATTACTCATGGTTGCCGGCTTTGAAAGATATTATCAAATCGCGAGATGCTTTAGAGATGAAGACTTAAGAGCGGACCGTCAACCTGATTTCACCCAAATCGATGTTGAAACAAGTTTCTTAGATCAAAATCAATTCTTAACTTTAATGGAAGAACTCATTAAAGATATCTTTAAAGCCACAATTAACTACGATGTGAAACTTCCACTTAGACAAATGACTTATAAAGAAGCCATGGATAGATTCGGTAGTGATAAACCAGATACAAGATTTGGCATCGAATTAAATAATATTAAAGATATATTTAAAGATACAACATTTACTGGCTATCAAACCGCAGAAGCTATTAAGGCTATTGTCGTTAATGGTGTGGCTGACAAAACAAGCCGTAAAGTCATTGATGGTTTAACTCTTGAAGCCAAGAAGTTCGGTTTAGGCGGTTTAACCGTTCTTAAGAAAGAAAACGGGGAATTAACCGGTTCCTTCGTAAAATTCCTTTCTGAAGCCGAAATTAAGGCCTTAAATGAAAGATTAGGCTTAGTGGATAATGACATATTAATCATCGCTGCAGGCAATGATAATCGTGTTACGCCTTTATTAGGTGCGCTACGCTTAAAGTACGGACGTGAACTTGGTCTCATCAAAGAAGGAACCTATGATTTATTATGGGTCATTGACTTCCCAATGTTTGAAAGAGACGTGGAAAGTGGGGCAATTGTTGCTACTCACCATCCTTTCACCCGTCCAAGAGACGAAGATGTCAAATACTTAGACACAGATCCAACCAAAGTCTTAAGCTATGCTTATGACATTGTCATTAATGGTTATGAAGCTGGTGGTGGCACTCTTCGTATTTATAACCAAGATATGCAAAGAAAGATTTTTGAAATCTTGGGCTTAAAAGATGAAGAAATCAAAGAGAGATTTGGTTACTTCGTTGATGCCTTACAATACGGCACACCTCCACACGCTGGCATGGCCTTTGGCTTAGATAGATTAGCGATGATTTTAGGTGGCACAGACAACATTCGTGATGTCATTGCCTTCCCTAAGAACTTAGCAGCGGTGGACCCAATGACCAATGCACCAACAAACGTTACACAAGCGCAACTTGATGAATTAGGCATCAAATTCGACAACTAGGTTATAACATAGTTATACAAAAACTATTAAAATACTAAATAATTACTAATTACAGAGGTAAAAACATGAACAAAAACGATCAATTAGCAATTGCCACAATCAGATCATTGTGCATTGACACAATTAACAAAGCAAACTCTGGTCACCCAGGTATGGCCTTAGGTAGCGCTCCTGCTTTGTACACCTTATTCACAAAGCATTTAGTGGCCACTCCAAAAGACAGCAAATGGTTCAATAGAGACCGTTTTGTCCTTTCCGCAGGCCATGCATCCGCACTTTTATACACAATGCTTCATTTATGCGGTTATAAAATTAGCATGGATGACATGAAACAATTCCGTCAAATCGATTCCTTAACTCCAGGCCACCCAGAATATGGTTGGACTGATGGCGTTGATGCCACTAGTGGTCCTTTAGGACAAGGTATCTCTCAAGCCGTTGGTATGGCAATGGCGGAACAAATGGTTAACAAGCTCTATAGCTTCGGCGATGAAGTTTGCAATCACTACACATACGCCTTATGTGGTGATGGCTGCTTACAAGAAGGTATCTCTCAAGAAGCTATTTCTTTAGCCGGTCACTTAAAACTCAATAAGATGATTCTTCTTTATGACGCTAACCAAGTGACACTTGATGGTGCTTTAGATTTATCATTCTCTGAACAAGTTAAAGCAAGATTCTTAGCGAGTGAATGGGATGTCTTAGAAGTTGCTGACGGTAATGATGTCGACGCTATCGATGCCGCTATTAGCAAAGCTAAAAAGAGCAAAGACAAACCAACAATGATTATGATCCATACCATTATCGGTTATGGTAGTGCAAAACAAGGCACAAATAAAGTCCATGGTAACCCATTAGGCGCAGAAGACGGCAAAGCCGCGAAGTT
>CAMNMM010000067.1:0-4744 GCA_946544655.1 uncultured Caryophanales bacterium
ATAAGGATCGCGATAAAGAAGAACAAGATTGCACAGACAAGTGTTAAAACAGAAACAACTTTTTCTGCACCTCTTTCTTTGGTCTTAACGAAGACGTTTAAGCCACCACCGGTAATAGCACCAGAGGCACCTTCTGATTTACCGCCTTGTAATAAGCAGAGAACAATGATGATGATAGCAACTACTAACATAATCCAGTCATACCAATTTAACATAAGAATTTTCTTCCTTTCTTAATCGCTGATAACAATGATATTAGAATCGTTTAAATAAAGCAAACTTTATTTTTATAAATTGCCTTTAATTTCGAGAATAATATCTCGAAGCTCGGCCGCCCTTTCAAAGTCAAATTCTTTCGCTGCTTGACGCATTTGCTTTTCGAGTTCTTTGACTTTCGCTTCAATCTCCGCACGGCTACCATGTTTAGTGACATCAATCATTTCACTGATTTCATCATCACTATTATGGATTGGTGGACGGATTTCTTTGATAACTGTTCGTGGGATAATTCCATACTCGTTATTATATGCTTCTTGAATACTTCTTCTACGGTTTGTTTCTTCAATACAGTTTTGCATTGAATCAGTTATTCTATCAGCATACATAACTACTAACCCATTAGCGTTTCTTGCCGCTCTACCGACAATTTGGATTAATGAACGAGTACTTCTTAAGAAACCTTCTTTATCTGCATCAAAGATCGAAATCAATGAGACTTCAGGAATATCTAAACCTTCTCTTAATAGGTTAATTCCAACTAGGACATCATATTTACCTTTTCTTAATTGATAAATGATTTCGCTTCTTTCCAAAGTCTTAGTTTCGTGATGTAAATAAATGACCTTAATACCTTTTTCTTTAAGGTAGTTTGTGAGGTCTTCCGCCATACGAATTGTAAGGGTCACGACCATTGTTCTTTCATTTCTATCCACTCTAGTTTTAATTTCATGAACTAAATCATCAATTTGTCCTAAAGTTGGACGAACTTCAATAATTGGATCTAATAAACCAGTAGGTCTAATGATTTGCTCTGCGGATATTCCACCCGCTCTTTCAAGTTCATAATCACCAGGCGTTGCACTTGTGCAAACAACATATGGCATAATCTTTTCAAATTCATCAAAGTTAAGTGGTCTATTGTCTAAAGCGGAAGGTAATCTAAAACCATATTCCACTAAAGTTTCTTTTCTAGAACGGTCACCGTTATACATACCTCTAAGTTGAGGGAATGTCACGTGAGATTCATCAACAATCATTAAAAAATCTTCTGGGAAATAATCTAATAAGCACCAAGGTCTTTCACCTGGCTTTCTTTTATCAATATGGCGAGAATAGTTTTCAATACCAGGGCACATACCAAATTCTTGCATGCTTTCCATATCTTGATTTGTTCTCATCTCTAAACGTTCAGCTTCCAAAAGTTTGCCGTTTTCCTTAAAGAATTTAAGTCTTTCTTCAAGTTCCGCTTTGATTGTGACACAAGCTTCTTTAATTCTTTCTCTTGTGGAAGCGTGGTCATAAGCAGGGAAGATAGGGAAAGTATGATAGGTATGTTTTACTTCACCAGTGAGTGGGTTTAATTGAATAATTTTCTCAACTTCATCCCCGAATGTATCGATTCTAATAACATCGCCATCAGAGAAAGAAGCAGGCACTATTTCGATGACGTCTCCCCTAACTCTAAATGTACCAGGGGCTAAATCAAGGTTATTACGTTTATATTGAGCGTCCACTAATTTCTTATATAGTTCTTGTCTATTAATTTCTTCACCGACACGAATATTGAATACTAAATTACGATATTCATCAGGATCAGTTAAACCATATATAGAAGCTACAGAAGCCACAATAATTGTGTCTTTTCTTTCTAAGATAGAATTAATCGCTGATGTACGAAGCATTTCAATTTCTTCATTCATCACTGCGTTCTTATCAATATATGTATCGCTTTTTGGAATATAAGCTTCTGGTTGATAAAAATCAAAGTTAGATACAAAGTATTCCACACGATTATGTGGGAATAATTCTTGGAATTCAGAATATAACTGACCAGCAAGAGTTTTGTTATGCACTAGGACTAATGTAGGCTTTTGAACGGTTTGAATAATATTAGCCATAGTAAAAGTCTTACCAGTACCGGTCGCACCCATTAAAACTTGGAATTTTTTACCATTTAAAATGCCATCACTTAACTGCTTAATCGCGGTTGGTTGGTCACCTGTTGGTTTGAACTTTGAAACTATCTCAAATAAGTGGCTATTATCCATAAAAGTCTGCAAATCTCCATTATTTTGTGTTTTTCTTAGCTTCCATTTGGAGGTAAGCATAGATAAATCCATCGATGTTTCCGTTCATGACAGAAGCAACATCAACGACTTCAAATGATGTACGATTATCTTTAACTAAAGTATATGGACAGAAGACATAAGAACGGATTTGGCTGCCCCATTCAATATTCTTCTTTTCTCCAACGATTGAATTGAGTTTATTTTGTCTAGATTCTAATTCTATTAAATATAATTTACCTTTTAACATTTTCATCGCGGTTTCTTTATTAAGAAGTTGGCTTCTTTCAATTTGGCAAGAAACAACGATACCTGTTGGTAAGTGGGTGATTCTAACTGCAGTTTCAACTTTGTTGACGTTTTGACCACCAGCACCACCACTACGATATGTATCAATCTTTAAATCGGATTCATTAATGGTGATATCAATCGCATCATCCTTAAATTCTGGAACAACGTTAACAGAGGCAAATGATGTATGTCTTCTTTTATTCGCATCAAAAGGAGAAATTCTCACTAAACGATGCACACCTTTTTCACCTTTTAATAAACCATAGGCGTTTTTACCGCTTATTTGTAAAGTAACTGACTTAATACCAGCTTCATCACCTGGTTCGAGTGATAAAAGAGACATCTTGAAATGATGTATTTCTGCATAGTAGACATACATTCTATAAAGCATATCCGCCCAGTCTTGGGCCTCAGTACCACCGGCGCCTGGATGGATTTCAATGATTGCATTTAATCCATCAAATTCACCAGTGAATAAGATTTGTAATTCAAAATCTTTGGATTGTTTGTTTAATTCATCAAGAGAATTTTCAATTTGTTCAAAGAATGATTCATCTTCGAATTCTAATAATTCTTCAAGGTCTTTTTGACCACGCAAAAGAGCGCGATATGTATCGGCAATTTCGCGAGAATGATTGAGACGGGATATAATTTCCAAAGCAGAATTCCTATCATTCCAGAAATCTTCTGCTTCACTTTTTGCGGTTAACGAAGCGATCTCGGCATCTAATTTAGCGAGGTCAAAGAGAAGACCCGAGTTGACGGATTCTCTCGCCAACAGCACTAAGTTCCTGTTTTAAGGTCACTAAGTCTTTCATAAATTATTCAGCGTCTTTCTTATCTTCGGCTGGTTGAGCAGGAGTGGCTTCTTGAGCTGGTTGCTCAGCTGGTTGTTCTGGTGCTGGTTCTTGTTGAACAGTAACACGACGTTGAGGTCTAATGTTAACTAAGTTCAAAACAGCATCAACAGAGGCCATTTCTAAACATTCTCTGAACATCGCATAGCCTTCATTAACGTAATCTTGTAATGGGTTGACGTTAGCGTAGCTTCTTAAGAAGATAGCTTCTCTTAAACGCGACATTTGGTCAATATGCTTGGTCCAGTTTTGGTCAATACAGTGTAAAACCACTGAACGTTTGATATTGTCTTTATCAGCTTCATCAACATCCCATTCTTTAAGGAGTTGTTCAAATCTTTCTCTAATAACGATAGCTAAATCTGGTGCGATATCATCGACTGGAGCATCATCATATAAATTTGGCTTAATTGTGCCAGCTGGTAAGAATCTTGGTTCCACCACTTTGACTAATTGTTCACCAGAAATTAATTCATCATTACTGTCGGCAGGAATACCTTTCTTAGCAAGGAATTCACCAGCGGTTTTGAAGATATCTTCCATGATGTCATCGATTGGTCTACCTTCGATGATTCTATCTCTCTTGTCATAGACAATTTGTCTTTGTTTAGCTAAAACATCGTCGTATTCTAATAAGCTCTTACGAGTATCGAAGTTTTGACCTTCGATTTTCTTTTGCGCGGATGTGATAACGTTAGTGATCATCTTGGCTTCTAATGCTTCATCACCAAAGTTCTTTTCGATGTAGTTTCTGATAGAATCAGCAGCGAATCTCACGAGTAAAGTATCATCGAATGATACGTAGAATCTAGAGAAGCCTGGATCACCTTGACGACCTGAACGACCACGTAATTGGTTATCAATACGTCTAGATTCATGTCTTTCAGTACCAAAGACACATAAGCCACCTAAGGCTCTAACTTCATCGTTAATTTTAATATCGGTACCACGACCTGCCATGTTAGTGGCAAGAGTAATGGAACCTTTTTCACCAGCGTGGGAAATAATTTCCGCTTCACGAGCGTGGTTTTTCGCGTTTAACATTTCGTGTGGTAAGCCCGCTTGTGTTAATAACGCGGAGATTTCTTCGGAAGATTCAACGGACACGGTACCGATTAAGATAGGTTGACCAGTTTCGTGACGTTCTTTAACTTCCTTAATTAAGGCAGCGAGTTTTGGACCCTTGTGTGCATAGACATAATCAAGCGCATCAATACGTTGGATTGGTCTATTTGTTGGGATACAAACAACGCGCATGTTATAGATTTTACGGAATTCTTCTTCTTCAGTTTTAGCGGTACCAGTCATACC
>CAMNMM010000068.1:0-4724 GCA_946544655.1 uncultured Caryophanales bacterium
AGACACCGTCGTTTTTACGTATGATACCCACCAAGAAGATTATTTAAAAACAACTGAAGGCCAATACTTACCTGTTCCTCACTGTTTAAAGGGCACTAAGGGTTGGGAATTACATCCATCAATTAAAGACCTCGTAGAGGATTCCCTAGTGTTTGAAAAACCAGGATTTGGTAGCAAAGCTTTAGGTGATTACATTGCTAATAATAACTTCGACGAGATTTATCTCTGTGGTCTTGTTAGTGACATCTGTGTCTTTAGCAACGCTATTATCGCTAAAGCGGCAGCCTCAACGTATTGCAAAATCAAAATCGTAAGAGATGCAACTTCATCATTTGATTTAGAGATGCAAGAAAAGGCTTTTGATGTTTTAAAACATCTCCACATGGAAATTATCTAGGCAATTATAAATCTTATATAAATATATAAAGGAGAAACAACTTATGAAAAACATGGTTTACATCCAATCCGGTGGACCAACCTCAGTCATTAACACATCATTATATGGTGCGATTAAAGAAGCAAAAAAACATCCAGATCTTATCGGTCACATCTATGGCTCTCAACACGGTGTTGAAGGCTTAATCGATGATGACTTAATCGATTTAGGTTTAGAAGACGATGAACAAATCGAACTTCTTCTCCAAACTCCAGGTAGTATCTTAGGTACCACAAGAAGAAAACTTCCAAAGGACATCCATACTCCTGAATACGCCGCGATTATTGAAAATATCAAAAAACACAACATTGGTTATGTTTTCATCAATGGTGGTAACGACTCCATGGATACCTGCAACAAACTTGCTAAATTAGTCAAAGAATTAGGTATCGAAGACGTCAAAGTTATCGGTGTACCAAAAACAATCGATAACGACTTAGCCTGCACAGACCACTCATTAGGTTTCCCAAGTGCCGCTAAATTCGTTATTAACTCAGTTAACGCTTTCGCGATGGACGCTAACTGCTTTAAGAAAGGTAAAGTCCATATCGTGGAAATCATGGGTCGTGATGCTGGTTGGTTAACAGCTTCTGTTGACTTATTACCAGAACAAACAAGACCACACCTCATTTACTTACCAGAAATGAAGTTCGACTTAGAACAATTCTTAGTCGATGTTCAAAGAGTTTATAAAGAAAAAGGCTTTGCCTTAGTCGCTATCTCTGAAGGTTTACAATTCGAAAGAGATATGACCAATGTCCGTGTTGACGGTTTCGGTCACGCCCAATTAGGTGGCGCTGCTGCGGAACTCTGCAGAATCGTTGAAAATAGACTCGATATCGGTACAAGAGCGGTGGAATTCTCTATCATCCAAAGAGCTTTCCCACAATATGTCTCTTTAGTCGACCGTAAAGAAGCTATTAAGACTGGTGAAAAAGCTGTTCAAGCCGCTCTTAAAGGTAAAACAGGCAAAATGATCATCTTTGAAAGAGTGAGCCAAAACCCATACAAGATCAAATATAAACTCGCTCCATTAAGCAAAGTCGCTAATGCTGTCAGTCACGTCAAACCAGAAATGATTGTTGACGCTACACGTATGAGCGATAGCTTCAGAGATTATTTACGTCCATTAGTCCAAGGTGAAGTCAAACTCGTCTATAAAGATGGCATCGCCCCAGTGAGTAACTTCAAACGTATCAAAGTTAAATAATGAAAAAATTCTTTAGCCAAACAATAGAAATAAAAGCCCTTATTATTTCAATAATCGCGACAATCTTAGGCTTTCTAGGAACAATATTTCTATTTTGGTGGCAAAGAGGAGATATCCCCTTCGGTGTTTTGACTGGAGGGGGTATCATCATCCTTGGATGGTTAATACTTTACCTAAGTAAGAAACATGGCAAAGAGACCGCTAAACTCGATGTCTTTGTGATATTTCTTAGATTATCTTTATTGGTGGTAAGCGCTATTACGTTCGCCGTTTTACGCTTACAGCTCAGTTTATATATTATTTCGCCAATATCCTTAATTATCGCTTACTTAGTAGTCTCATTATTAACCCTTATCGCGCACATAGGAAAGGACAAAAATGCCTGAGGAAAATAACAACATTTTCAGTAATTTCTTCAAGATTAATATCGCTGGAGAATTAGTGTCTTCACTAATAGTCATTCTCATTATAGTGATACTTTCTTTAATCGTGGGCATTTTAGCCGCTAAACAAAATCCACTTAAAAAACCAAAAGGTCTTTTATTACTCGCAGAAATGGGCGTCAATTTCTTTGATAATTTCGCTCATGACTTAGTGGGTACAGCCTTACCTAATTTTGGTGGGTTTATCATGGGTGTAGCGATGTATTTATTCATCTCATTTATTTTTGGATTAACAGGACTTCCTTCTCCAGTGACCTATATGGCGGTGCCATTATCTCTTGGTTTAACGACATTCCTATTAATCCATTACACATCCGCGAGATATACGAAGTGGCGTTATTTTAAACGCTACATCGATCCTATCCCAATCTTTTTACCAATTAACTTAATCTCGATGTGGGCGCCTTTACTCTCGCTCACTTTACGTTTATTTGGTAACGCTATCGCGGGTTGGGCATTATTATCCATCGTGGAGTATGCTTTAAGAGATTTATCAAGCACACTTTTCTCCTTCATTCAAACTGAATGGAATCAAGTGTTCCTTGCTCCTCTTCCACTCGCGATACTTCACGCTTATTTTGATGTCTTTTCTGGTTTAATCCAGACATTCGTCTTCATTCTTTTGACTTCAATATTCATTGGTCAAGAGATCCCAGAAGATATAACTTTAAACACTATGGAAAGGAGGAAGAATTAATGACCGGTTCATTAAACGTTTTAGCCGCTGCTATTGCTATCTTAGGTGTTATGCCTAGTGCTCTTGGTGAAGGCTTGGTTTGTGCGCATGCCTTAGACGGTATGTCACGTAACCCTGAAATGTACGGCAAATTAAGAACATCAATGATTCTCGCTTGTGCCCTTGTTGAAACCACAGCGATTTACTCATTGCTCATCAGCATTTTGATTTTATTTACAAAGTAAAAGGAGGTAAAAGAATATGTCATTGCCAATATTTAACGCCATTGACGATATTATTGAACAGATGCAAACGATTCCTGGTAAATTAGTGCCAGATTGGTTTTCTCTTGTCATTCAATTATCTTCTTTTATCATCCTTTTACTTGTTGTATTCTTCGTGGCCTATAAGCCAGTGAAAAAGATGCTCCAAAAAAGAGCAGACTTTATCCAAGAAGAAATTGAACAAGCTCAAAAGAATCACGCTGAAGCCGTGGAACAAACTAAAGAAGCCAAGAAAATTCTTAGTGATTCCAAAGCGGAAGCAAGCTTAATCATTGCTAACGCCACTAAAAAAGGCGAAGAAAAATACGAAGCAATGATTTTAGAAGCTAAAGAAGAAGTTAAAGAGATGAAACTCGCTGCTCAAGATGATATTGAGCAAGCTAAAGTGGACGCTCTTAACGACATTAGAAATGAGATGGTTAACGTTGCGTTAAGCGCCTCAAAAGAAATCTTAAAACGCGAAGTCGATAGTCAAGATAACGCTCGTCTCGCGGAAGATTTTATCAATCGTTTAAATTAATTTAATCTATGAATCAAATAGCCCAAACATACGCTGAAGCATTATTCTCTTTAGGCTTAGAAGATAAGAAACTTACTAAGCTACAAGATGAAGGAAAAGCATTATCAGAAATCATTCATGATAATGAAGACTTTTTATTGCTTATCGATTCACGCTTTATGTCGCGTGAAGAAAGACAAGATATTGCTTCAAAAATCTTAAAAGATTTTGATGAAGATATAGTTAACTTTGTGAAGGTATTAATCACTAATAACCGCACTAACTATATTAAAGATGTGTTAGAAGCGTTTAATTCCTTATGTAATGAATATAAAGGTGTTAAAGAAGGGCTTATCTATTCAGCGTTTCCTCTTAATAAAGAAACTATTAACAAAATCAAAAACAAAATCAGTCAAATTGAAGGAATGGATGTTGAACTTATCTCTCGTATTGATCCAAGTTTAATCGGTGGGGTGAAAGTCGTCATCAATTCTCATGTCTATGATGGCTCAATTAAAAACCAACTTGAAAAAATGCAAATTGACCTTCTAGGAAAGGAGCTTTAACTCATGAAAATCCACGCTAATGAAATCAGCGCTCTTATCAAAGAGCAAATTAAAAATTACCGCCACAAAATTGATAGTAACGATGTTGGTACTGTTGTTTCTGTCGGTGATGGCATCGCTAATGTATACGGCTTAGACAAAGCAATGCTAGGTGAACTTTTACTCTTCCCTAACGAAGTATATGGTATGGTTATGAACCTTGACAGCGATAGTGTGGGCGTTGTTCTTTTAGGTAACGATAACTTAGTTAAAGAAGGCGATTTAGTCAATCGCACAAAGATGGTCATGGAAGTGCCAGTTGGTGAAGAATTATTAGGCCGTGTTGTTAATTCCTTAGGTCAAGCTATTGATGGCTTAGGTGAAATCAAAACTAATAAACGCCGTCCAATCGAAGTGATTGCTCCAGGTGTTATCAAAAGAAAGAGTGTTGATACCCCTCTTGAAACAGGTATCACAATGATCGATGCCATGACTCCTATTGGTCGTGGTCAAAGAGAACTTATTATCGGTGATAGACAAACCGGTAAGACTGCTATAGCTATTGACGCAATTATCAATCAAAAAGATAAAGGTGTTATTTGTATTTATGTTGCCATTGGTCAAAAGAATT
>CAMNMM010000069.1:0-4704 GCA_946544655.1 uncultured Caryophanales bacterium
GCAATGATGCCTGGGCCACATGTTGTACCAACAATTGGTCCAATTGGAATAATTTCACATTTAACTTTGAGTTCTTCTTCAATTCTGTGTTTGAGAAGTAACGCACGATCCATGCAGTCACCTTGACCAACATAGATTGCATCGGTTTCTTCTGTCATATCTTCTTTAGCGTGTTCGAAGATAGCGTTTAATGAAGCCTTTGTGCCTTTAACTTTTTCGATTGTTAAGTTGTTACCTTCTCTATCAGAAATAAAGATTGGTTTAACACCGATGATGTTGCCAAAGAAAGCAGCAGTACCTTTAATACGACCAGCGGCCTTTAAATAAGTTAAGGTATCAACTGTCGCGTAGAATTGATAGAAATAACGTCTTTCTAAAGCCCATTTTTCTAATTCTTCAATTGATAAACCTTCTTGTTGCTTTTTAGCAGCGTCCATTGTGAAGATACCTAAAGCGAAGCTAGATGTTAATGTTTCAACACCAATCATCTTACGTTCTGGGAATTCTTCCAATAATTGTTCTCTAGCTAGTAAGAAGAGGTTCATTGAACCTGTTAATTTGTGTGAGCACGCGAAGTAGATAACATCGATGCCCTTTTCAAAGTATGGACGAACCTTATTAAGAACTTCTTCTAGAGAAACTTGAGTTGTTTTAACTTTCTTTCCTTGTTTGAGCCAACCATAGAATTCTTCACAAGTATAATCTTTCCAGTCGATGTCCGCGCGGTATTCAACGCCATCAACGACTAAACCGAAGTGGAAGTAATCAATGTTGTTTTGTTTTCTTAGTTCTGTAGTTAAGTCAGAACTTGAGTCGGTAAAAATTTGATATTTAGCCATAGTATGCCTCCCGATAAGTGTATTTTTGCAAATAAAAAAGGTAATGACTAGTATTAAGTGATTACCTCATAATTACAAATGGTTTACAGTTGTAACATTTGCGATTAAGCACCATCGATGTTAGTGTCGCAAATATTCCTGTGATTATCGCGTTTTCTTTCTCTTTCCCGCTCACGGAGCATATCAATGTCCTCTCCAGTGAAGTATCTGCTCCTTCTTTTGCGTCTTCTAGATGTATATTCGTCCATATTAAAGTCTCGATTCCACGAATTCTCTAAATTCATCAACTTCTTCTAAAGTGCTTAACTTCGCCATGAAGAAACGATCACCCATCGCGCCACTCAACACGTGTGGGTAATAGCCATCCGCGGATAATTGATTACGATATTTAGCGAAGATTTCACTATCACTATGTTGATACCAAACACCGTTTCTACGTGAAGCGCATGCCGCGTAGTATTTAGTCATATTTAAATCTTGCTTATTTTCATCAAACGCCATGACATCCGCCCAGATTTGATAACAGTTAACGGATTGTGAGAAGTTAATTAAATCAGGAGTGAAGCCACCCGCTGGTCTCATATTAGTTTCAAGAGCGACGATATCGCCTTTAACACCGACATTTTTCGCTGCCTTACTTAACCTAAAAAACTCAAGATGGAAGAATCTTTTCTTCACGCCAAAAGCTCTGACAACGTTTTGGCCAATCTCTAATAAATCATTTGGCACTTTCTTTAATGTGTAATAGAAAAGATCTTTACCTTCCTTAACAACATCCGCGACAGAAGGTGGGAAGAAGTTAGAAGCGCAGAAAACAACATTGCTATTGCTATCACATATGCCATCAAATGAAATAATGTCACCATAAAGGAATTGTTCACAAATATAGGTAATCCAAGATTCTTTTGTGTTAAAGAAGTTATCTAAGTCCGCTTCATTTTCGATTTTATAGTCACCAGCAGCACCAACGCCGATATCAGGTTTGATGAAAACAGGATAACCTACCTTTTCAATAAACTTAAGAACCGATTCTTTATCTGTCACCATCACGTAATCAGCAACTCTCGCACCACCTTTACGGTAGAGTTCTTTCATTAATGATTTGTGTTGCCAGTACTTTAATTCTTCTGGTCTAACACCATTTGGAATATTAAAAATTTGTCTTAGTTCAGCGTCTCTACTAAGCCAATACTCATTATTACTTTCAAGGTAATCAATCTGTCCATATCTATCAGTGAACAACTGAACAGCATTCTTTTGTTCCTCGAAATTTTCCAAACTACTACAGCAGTAATAGTCATCTAAACATGTCTTAAGTTCCCACGCTAAACGTTCATATGGGCAGTCTCCAACGCCCAAGACGCGGAAGCCATTAATTTTTAACGCTTCAGCGAACATGTAATAGGTGTCTGGAAAGTTTGGCGAAATCAAGACGAAGTTTTGCATAGTTACCTCTTGAACAATTTATTAATCAATCTATTCAATGGGTTCAATCTTGGATAAATCTTCAAGTAGATTTCCTTATAGATTTGGTCGTATCTCTTGTGATTTTCCATATTTGGCTTGAACACATTGGAGATGTTGGTCATATGTGCTACTGCATCATGAACATCTTTGAATTCACCAACTGCGGTGAATGTCGCCACAGCAGCGCCTAATGATGTAGATTCTATTGTTTGCACTCTAGCGATTTCTAAACCGAAGATATCCGCAGTAATTTGACAGATTTCATCACTTAACGATCCACCACCAGAGATTCTTAATGATTTAACTTTTTGTTTTTGTGATTTTTGAATGCTTTCTAAGCCTTCACGCAAGGCGAATGCAATACCTTCCACGATAGCGCGGTAAATATGCTTACGTGTATGAACACTTGAAAAGCCCACGATTGCGCCTTTGGCTAATGGTCTAGCTAAACCTGGTCCCCAATAAGGTTGAAGGATTAAGCCATCACTACCAACAGGAACATCATTAAGCCATTGGTCAAGAATCGCTTCGATTGGTTTTTCTTTCTCTTTAGCTTCTTTTTCTAATTCGCTAGCGAATTCACTAGCGAACCATCTAAGCATCCAATATCCACGATATATTTGTACGTCTAGATTGTATAGTCCTGGAACCGCTGCAGCATAGGCAGGTAAGAATGGTTCTGGTTCATGATATTTTGGATTACTAACTTCAATTGTACAAGCAGTGCCATATGAAAGAGCACCGATATCTGGAGTTAAACAACCTAAGCCGATTGTTTCACAGCCTTTATCACTACCCGTAGCGATTAATTTAAGACCTTTTGGTAAGCCACATTCCTTAGCGATTTCATCAGTTAAACAACCAATGACTTCACCTGGTTTAACAACACGCGGAAGCATGTTTTGAGGAATACCGAAGATGCGACCTTTCATCGCTCCTTCTTTATACCATTCGGATTTCTTGTAATTTAATGGATAGTGACCAGTTAAACCACCAGGAGAATCCGCTAATTCGCCTGTAAGGCGATAGTTGATATATGTTGAGATATTAACGTATTTTTTAGTTTTGGCCCAAATTTCTGGTTCATTTTCTTTAATCCAATGTGCCATTGTGCGGGTGCGGTTCATATCAATCGCATCCTTCATACCAACAAGTTTGAATAAGAAGCGATGAATCGCCGGAAGCTTTTCTCTTGCTTCCGCTAAACGTTGGTCCATCCATAAGATAACTGGTCTTAATGGTTTATTGTTTTCATCAAGTAAAACAGCGGAATCTCTAAATGTGGTAACAGTCATACCGACAATGTCATTAAAGTTTTCCACACATTCTTTACTAAGTTTTTTGAGACATTCGACTAAATTATCCCAATAGAAATCCGCAAATTGCTCCGCATAGCCTGTTTTAAGAGCAAATGAGATAGGTTTATATGCTTTTTTTGATAGGTATACTATTTCACCAGA
This sequence comes from uncultured Caryophanales bacterium, assembly GCA_946544655.1. Classification (GTDB taxonomy): domain Bacteria; phylum Bacillota_I; class Bacilli_A; order RFN20; family CAG-826; genus RUG14515. The sequence continues at coordinate 3,767 of CAMNMM010000069.1, forward strand.
CTTATTGATTAAAGCGGTTCTGACAGATTGTGTTCCAAAGTCTAGCGTTAGTACTAATGGATTGTTACTCATGTTTGTTTCTCCCAAATACGACAAAGTCCATTCTTTCTTTATAGTTTATACGAAAATAAGAGAAGTGGCACTTTTTTTAGAAAAAAGTATGCATATTCGGGCATGTGTGATAATATTTAAGCGCTGTGAGTCACACTCACAAAGACCTGCAGGAGGATTATTATGGCAGAAAAGAAATATGTCTACCCTTTCGATGAAGCCTATGGTTTAGGAAAAGAATTATTAGGCGGTAAGGGTGCCGGCTTAGCGGAAATGAGTCACATTGGTGTCCCAGTTCCAGAAGGTTTCACAATCACAACTGAAGCTTGCACACTTTATTATGAAAGTGGTAAAGAAATCCCAGCATTTGTCGTCGATCAAATTTTCGAAGCTGTTAAAGGCATTGAAAAGAAAACAGGCAAGACATTTGGTGGAAGCAAGAATCCATTATTAGTGTCTGTGCGTTCTGGCGCGAGAGTCAGTATGCCAGGTATGATGGATACCATCTTAAATTTAGGTTTAAACGAAACAACATGTGCCGCGATTGCTAAAGAAACAAACAATGAACGTTTCGCAATGGATAGCTATCGTCGTTTCATTCTTATGTTCACAAACATCGCTAAAGGTCACCCACGTGATGACATGGACAAGATGTTAGATGACTTAAAGAAAGCAAATGGCTACAAATTAGACACAGAAGTCACTGCTGAACAATTAAAAGAATTAGTGGCTAAATACAAAGAATACTACAAAAAGACATTCGGTGAAGAATTCCCAACCGATCCAAAAGTTCAATTAATGGAAGCTGTCGCAGCCGTCTTTAGAAGCTGGGACAACCCAAGAGCGAACGTCTATCGTATGATGAACAACATCCCATATTCATGGGG
>CAMNMM010000070.1:0-4700 GCA_946544655.1 uncultured Caryophanales bacterium
TCAATCTCTTAAATGATAAAAAGAATATTAAATTAGTGGTGGATTTAGCTCCTAATTCCAAAGCAATTAAACAAAATCAATATTATGAATATGTCGCCCCAAAGATCGCGGAATATCTATTAGCAAATAATTTAGATATCCATCATCTGGTTTTCACATTCAAAGATTTCTATGAATATAAAATCGCTGAAGTGAGCCATGGTGGTCTTTCTTTAAGTGAAGTTAATGATTCTTTAGAATCAAAGAAAGAAAACGGTCTATATTTCACTGGTGAAGTATTAGACATTGATGGCATGTGTGGTGGCTATAACTTAATGTTTGCGTTCGCGTCCGCTGAAAAAGTGAGTAAAGCTCTAGGAGAGTAAGTATGTATCAACATGAATTTATTATTTCTAATAACGATGTCGATTATCGTTTTACCTTAAAACCCGCTAATCTATATCGTTTATTTCAAGATGTTGCCTTAAAGGCAACAGAATCAGTGGGTTCTGATTCTATTTCATTATCTAAAAGAGGCATTGACTGGGTCATTACTAGAATGGATGTGGAAATAAGTAGATTACCACGCTGCAACGAAAAGATTACAGTTTGCACCTATCCTGGTAAAGATATGGCAATGTTATATCCGCGTTACTTCTATATCAAAGATGAAAACAATAACGTTATCGTAAAAGCCTCATCTATTTGGGCGTTAATAGACGCTAAAACAAGACGCGTGGTCGTTGATAAAGATGTCATTAATAAACTTCCACCTGAAACAAGTGAATATGAATTACCTTTACCAAGTAAAATCGTCGCTAGTGAGGATAATATCCAAATCGAAACAAGAAAGATTCACTACAGTGATTTAGACTTCAACTGTCATATGAATAATGTTCGTTATGTTGAATTATTAATGGACACTCATGACTTTGAATTCTATAAGACACATCGTCCAAGTTTCATCTCATTAAATTACATTAAAGAAATCAAAGAAAACGAAATGGTCACTGTTTACAGTGATAGAAATAATCCTGAAACCATTGAAGTTAAAGTCGATGGTGGCACTTCCTTCTTAGGAAAAGTGACATTCGTCGAAGAGTAAAAAAAGGAGCAATTTGCTCCTTTTATTTTAAGACAACTTTATGGAAGGCTTTTTTACCTTTCTTAATTTTGATTGGTTCCTTTAAATCGGCTTTAGTGATTCTTAAGTTAACGTCACTAATCTTATTGCCGTTAAGGGAAATACCACCTTGATCAATAAGTCTTCTAGCTTCACCCTTAGAAGCGACTAACTTTGTTAAGACTAATAAATCTAATAAACCGATATCATTTTCAAGCTCAATTTCAGTTGTTGGCATATTAGCGTCATCACCTTCACCAGAGAATAATGCACGTGCGGCCTCTAATGCTTTTCTTGCTTCTTCTTCACCATGTACCAATTTAGTGATTTCAAAGGCTAAGATTTCTTTCTTTTCATTGATTCTTTCACCTGGCCATTTTGCCATTTCTTCAATTTCTTCAATTGGTAAGAAAGTAATCATCTTTAAGCATTTATCGACATCAGCGTCGTTAACATTTCTCCAGTATTGGAAGAATTCATATGGCGATGTTTTATCTTTATCTAACCAAAGAGCACCGTTAACGGATTTACCCATTTTCTTACCTTCACTATTTGTTAATAGTGGAATTGTTAAGGCAAAAGCATCTTTACCAGTTTTCTTTCTGATAAGTTCAGTACCAGCGAGCATGTTGCTCCATTGGTCATCACCACCGAATTCCATATTACAGCCATAGTGTTCATGTAAGTAATAGAAGTCATAGGACTGCATAATCATGTAGTTGAATTCTAAGAATGTTAAACCTTTTTCCATTCTTTGTTTATAGCATTCTGCGGTTAACATCTTATTAACGGAGAAACAAGCACCAACATCTCTTAAAAGTTCAACGTATTTTAAACCTTTTAACCAGTCAGCGTTATTCACACAAATGGCCTTATCTTCACCAAATTCAATGAAGCGACCAATTTGTTCTTTAAATCTTTCACAGTTATGAGCGATTTGTTCTTCGCTAAGCATCGCTCTCATATCAGTACGACCACTTGGATCGCCCACTAAACCAGTACCGCCACCTAAGACGACGATTGGCTTATTACCGGCTAATTGTAATCTCTTCATTAAGACTAAGGTCATAAAATGACCTGCATGGAGAGAATCCGCTGTTGGGTCAAAACCGATATAGAATCTTGCGCCACCGTTATTAATGAGTTCTTTAATTTCAGGTTCATCAGTAACTTGAGCAATTAAACCTCTTCTTTGTAATTCTTCGTAGATTTTCATTTTGAATATCTCCTTTTAGTAAAAAACCTCTATTCCAAAAACGGAACAGAGGACGATTAATCGTGGTACCACCTCTATTTAGATAACTCTCACAAGCTATCCCTTAGTGTGTCTTTGACACTTCGCTATTTCGGGCGAACCCGTCATTCCCTACTAAATGGTTCAGGAAGCAGCTCCAGAATGTATTCCCCTTAACTAGTCTATGGTCTTGCAGCAACCGGCCACTCTCTAGAAGACATCATTAAGCGTACTTGTTTCCTTCAACGCTTTACCAAGTAAGTATATCAAAGCAGTATCTTAAAATAAAGATACATATTGAAAGCATAATTGATTATATATAAATTCTTATATAAAATATAAAAGTTAAGATATGGACAAAAAGAAAAACAAGCAGCAAAAAGTACCAAAAGCAAAATTGTTTTCATTCAAATACATCCTTTATGATTTAGTGAAATGGTTTGGTTTTTGGCAAACAATGATCTGGTATCGTATCAAAAAGATTTACGATGGACCAGAAGCTAAAAAGAGAATCAAAGGTGGGGCATTCATATCTTCTAACCACGTTGGTTTCTCTGATCCATTTATCCTACTAACAGCGTTCTTATCAAGAAGATTACACTTCGTTTTCATGACTGAATTGATTAAGAATAAATTCACTGCTTGGATATATAAAAATGTCTTCTTATCTTATCCAATTGATAGAGAAAAACCATCTTTATCCACGATGAAGTTTTTAAGCCAATATGTCGCAAATGGACATGTCTTAGGTTTATTTCCAGAAGGCCATATTAAAAGAGATGGTGAAGTTGATGCCTTTAAAGGTGGTATCGTCTTAATGGCCTATCTATCTGGTAAACCAATCATCCCTGTTTATCATCAAAAAAGAACTAGTATTTGGCATATGACTAGACTAGTAATTGGTAAACCATTTGATGTCAAAGAAAAGATTGGTCCAGTAATGAATCAAGCTAAACTAAATGAAGTCGCTAATGAATTATATGAATATGAGTTACATCTCCAAGAGATGTGTGAGGCAGGTAAAAAATGAAAATCTTATTAAAAAATGCACGTATCCTGACAATGAAAAATGATCAAATCATTGAAGGCAGCTTAGTGGTCAATAATAACCGCATTGCCTACATTGGTAATGATTATCAAGACTATGGTCCTTTTGACCGTGAAATTGATTGTAAGAAAAATCTTTTAATGCCTGGTTTTAAAAACGCTCACGCTCATAGTGCAATGGTCTTCCTTAGAGGTAAAGCGGATGATGAACGTCAACACGAATGGTTGTTCAATACTTGTCTTCCTAGAGAAGAACATTTAATTCCTGAAGATGTTTACGCTCTTAATAAAGTGGCCTACCTAGAATATTTAACAAGTGGTATCACTGCGATATTTGATTACTATTTCTTCATTCCAATGATGGCTAAAAGCGCTGAAGACTTTGGTATTCGTTCACTTCTTTTAGGGACCTATGAACATGGTGTGACTTCTTTAGAACAAGAAGTGAATAATTATCGTAAATACAATGAAAATAAAGATAGCCTAGTTAGATTCTGTGTTGGTTTACATTCAGAATATACCGCTGATGAAAATAGAGTTGCTAAAACAAAAGAAGCAATTGAGATGACTCATAGTCCATTCTTTACTCACATTAGTGAAACTAAAGGTGAAGTGGAAGGATGTATCCAAAGACACAATATGCCTCCTGCTAAATATTTATATGAAAATGGCTTATTTGCTTATGGTGGCGGCGGTTATCACTGTGTCCATCTCACTGATGAAGAAGCAAAATTATTCAAAGATCATAATCTCACAATTGTGACATGTCCATGTAGTAACGCTAAGTTAGCATCAGGCATTGTCCCAATCACAAAATACTATAATATGGGCATTAATATTGCGATTGGTACGGATGGTCCTGCTAGTAATAACGGTTTAGATATGTTTAAAGAAATGTATCTTTTAGCCTCTTTCAATAGACTTCAAACGCAAGAGGAAAAATTCATCCCTGCATTTGAATTCTTAAAGATGGCCACAGTTAATGGCGCTAAAGCGATGGGACTCAGTGACGCTGATGTCTTAGATGTTAACAAATTAGCGGATATCATCATGATTGATTTATCAAAGCCAAACATGCAACCACTTAATAACATTGTCACTAACCTTGTCTATGCTGGCAGTAAAGATAACGTCATCATGACAATGATTAACGGTAAGATTCTTTATGAAAATGGAAAATTCAACATTAACGAAAGTATTGATGACATCTATAAAGCGGCAGATGCGGCTAATGAGCGTTTAGAAAAAGCAGCAAAAAATGAATTGTAAATACATTTTTGTGATAAGATAATTGTATGGCATTAAAAAAGGGTTTTT
>CAMNMM010000071.1:0-4618 GCA_946544655.1 uncultured Caryophanales bacterium
ATTACATTAGATGATATACCAACTAATGACTATTTAACTTTGTACAAAAATGGCTTGAACACTATTATTTCCTCATATCGTTCATGCTTATCTATTAGTACTGCAGAATTTGGTTACTATGGCTACGCTAATGGTGCGAAATATCGCACAAGCGATAAAGTTCCAGTTCAAATTGAAGCCAAAACATGGGCCAATGCCTGGAATGTTAATGGTAAATTCACATTCTTTGAAGGTTTATTAGTTTATCCAATCGGCTGGTTAGTCGAAACATTTGTTAGCTCATTTAAAAATGGTGGTGTAGCTGGTGGTTTAGCTCAGCTCCTCGCTATTTTCCTCATCACATTTATCGTCAGATCATTAATGCTTGCTGTTACTATTAAGTCCACAGCGGCTAATGCGAAGATGCAACAATTACAACCAGAAATCACAAAGATTCAAAACAAGTATCCAAATTCCAATACAAACAATTACGAGAAACAGCAAATGGCTGCGGAAATGCAGAAACTATATAAGAAGAATAAGATTAATCCTCTTAGTTCACTATTAGTGATGGTTGTCCAATTCCCAGTATTTATCTGTGTTTGGGGTGCTTTACAAGGCTCTGCCAGTTTGTCTTCTGACTCCTTGTTCAATTTACATCTTTCTGATTCCATCAATACCGTTTTATTTAATCAAGCAAACTGGGGCAATGGTAGCGCAGTTGCGGCATTAATCTTGTTCCTTTTGATGGCAGCAGCACAAGTTGTTTCTATGCTTCTCCCACAATGGATTCAAAAAGTAAAACGTAAAAAAGTTGCTAGTTTAGGCAAAAATCCTGCTCAAACTCAACAACAAAACACTATGAAAATGTTCACCTATATCATGATGGCCATGATTATTTTCATGGGCTTCACATTACCAAGCGCTATGGGTGTTTACTGGTTCGTCGGTGCTTTATTCTCAATTGTACAAACTTTAATTATCGAGAAAATCACCGCTAATAGAGCCAAAAAGAAAGGAAGATAATATTGTATGAAACAATATACAGGAAAAACCGTTGAAGAAGCTTTACAAGCTGCTTCCACTGAAACAGGTATTGAAGTTGATGATCTTATTTATATCGTTTCAGATAAGAAAAAAGGTTTATTTGCAAAAAAGATTATCGTTGAAGTCTATGACTTAGCTGACGTCATTAGATTTGCGGAAGATTATATCTTAGGTGTTGTTGATGCCTTAGAAATCGAAAGCACAGTTAACACTAAATTAGATGACCAAGTCATCAGAATTACCATTGATTCCACACACAACCCAATCTTAATTGGTAGAAATGGTAAAACATTACAAGCTCTTAACGAATTAGTTAAGTTAGCAGTCAGCAACCACTTCCATAAGAGATTCAGAATCTTATTGGACATCAACGGTTATAAAGATAATAAGTACTCTCGCTTAGTGCGTATGGCTAGAAGATTGGGCCACGATGTGCAAAGAACAAAAACAACTTACACATTTGATCCAATGCCAGCAGATGAAAGAAGAGCAATTCATAATGCCTTAAACAATATGCCAAACGTTCGCACTGAATCCATTGGCGAAGGCGCACAAAGACAAGTGCAAATTATTTACGTTGAATAATTAAAAAATACACCCTTTAGGGTGTTTTTTGACTCAGTAAATATTATGTTTGAAACAATTGTAGCTTTAGCGACCGCGCCTATTAAATCCGCTTTAAGTATCATTAGATTATCTGGTGATGACGTTTTAGACGTGGTCAGCAAATGCTGCAGTAAAGATTTAAGAAACATTAAAGAACGCACAATCCTTTATGCTTCTATCGTAGATAAAGGTGAAAAAATAGATGATGTAGTCCTATTAGTGTATAAAGGACCAAAATCATTCACTGGTGAAGATAGTGTGGAAATCATCTGTCATGGCTCTCCTCTAATTTCCAAACAAATTGTGGAAATTTGTATGCAAAATGGGGCAAGAATGGCCACGAACGGTGAATTCTCTTCACGTGCTTTTATGCACAATAAAATCGATCTTGTGCAAGCGGAAGCGATTAATGATGTGATTAATGCGACCACGAAAGAAGCAAAGAAATTAAACCTTTTATCTTTAGATGGAAAGACTAGTGAATTACTTAAACCAATCAAGACTAGACTCGCTGATATTCTCTCTTTAATCGAAGTTAATATCGACTATCCAGAATATGAGGATATTGAGGTCGCAAATAAGGACAAAGTAGTAGCCGTGTCTAATGAATTGATTGAAAAAATTGATTTATTAATCGCGGATGGACAAAAGGCTCAAATCATTAACGAAGGCGTAAAAGTCGCAATTGTGGGTAAGCCAAATGTTGGTAAATCTTCTTTATTAAATGCCTTCTTAGGCGAAGATAGAGCAATTGTTACCGAAGTCGCAGGTACCACTCGTGATGTCATTGAAGGCCACGTTAATATTGATGGTGTTGTCCTCCATTTATATGACACTGCGGGTATTCATGAATCTAACGATAGAATTGAATCTATTGGTATTGAAAAATCTAAGAAAACAATTAACGACGCGGATGTTGTTATCGTTGTTTTAGATGGATCAAACGAATTAGATGACGAAGATAAACAAATTTTAGAATACACAAAAGAATTACACCCAATTGTTGTCTACAACAAAGCGGATATCTCTTCTCAAGATGGAAGACTCTCAATTTCCGCTTTAAACAACAATATAGAGCCTTTAATTAAGAAGATTAAAGAAGTAATTGGTCTAGATGAGATTTCCTTCTCTAAACCGGCTTTAAATAACGCTAGACAAATAGGTTTATTAAAGAAAGCTAAAGAAGCAATCTTAAAAGCTAAACAAGATGCGGAAAATGATTTAACAATCGATTTAGTTTCCGTTTCGTTATTAGAGGCTTATACCGCTATATTAGAAATCTTAGGCGAAGCTAATCAAATGGACTTGGCGAAAGAGATTTTCTCGCGTTTCTGTGTGGGCAAATAATGAAGCTAATTGATACACATTGTCACTTAAATGACCAAGCATTATACCAAGATTTGGATAATGTTATTTCACGTGCCTTACAAACAGGCATCGAAAAAATGGTGGTTATTGGTTGGGATGAGGAAAGCAGTAAAACCGCTATTAAAATCGCGGAACAATACCCATTTATTTACGCTTGTGTTGGATTTCATCCTGAAAATCTTGATGGTGTGGATGAGAAAACCCTATATGAAGTATTAAATCTATCAAAACATCCAAAAGTCGTGGGAATTGGTGAAATCGGACTAGATTATCACTGGGAAATAGATCCTACAAAACGTGAAATACAAAAAGAGTTCTTTATTAAACAAATTGAATACGCAAATGAAAATGGATTACCAATTTCAATTCATAGCCGCGAAGCATTCCAAGATACTTTAGAAATACTTAAAAATCATAAACCACAACACAGTGGAGTCATGCATTGCTACTCTGGAAGTGTGGAAAATATCAAAGACATAATTAACCTAAAATTATATATCGGACTTGATGGACCAGTGACATTTAGAAACGCTAAAACCCCTAAAGAAGTGGCCGCAGAAGTACCATTAGAAAGACTAGTTTTAGAGACCGATTGTCCATACCTTTCTCCACATCCATTAAGAGGCACAATTAACGAACCTGCAAACCTCATTTTAATCGCGGATGAAATCGCTAATATTAGAGAAATGTCTAAGAAACATTTATTAGAAGTTGCATACGAAAATTCGTGTAAATTATTTAAATTATGAAAATGTATTTAGATGGTGTTTTAGTGGTTGAAGGAAAAGAAGATGCTTCTTATCTTTCTAACTATATTGCTTCTGAAATAGTAGTGGTTAATGGCTATGAATTAGACCCTAAAACTATCGCCTATCTTAAAGGCAAAAAAGTCATCGCGCTTTTAGATCCAGATGAGGCTGGAAAAGCTATAAGAAAGAAGCTAAACACTATCATATCTGACCTAATTAATGTAGAAATCGATATTAATAAGTGTAATAGGGGTAAAAAGAATGGTGTTGCGGAGTGTCAGATAGACGAATTGATTGGCAAATTGCAGGCTTTTTCAGTCAAAAACCCTGAAATAGCTCATAATGTCGCTATTTCTGATTTATATAACTTAGGAATAATAGAAAATAATGAATTGAGGCAATACGTCACTGATAAGCTCAATTTAGGTAGGTGTAATAATAAACAATTACTTAAAAGATTGAATCTTAATCAGGTACAATTAGATTCGTTAAAGAAAATAGTGGAAGAATATCATGGAAATTAATCGTTCTAACATCAATGAGATAGTCACTAAAGCTTCCTTAAGACCAGACAAGGATTATGGACAAAACTTTTTAGTGGAACCATCCATCTGCGAACGCATCGTGGATGCTTTAAATCTTGATGAAAAAGATTATGTTTTAGAAGTTGGTCCAGGCTTAGGAAGTTTGACTCATTTTGTGAGTTTGAAAAATCCTAAATATGACGCAGTGGACATTGATCCTAGAATGGTTAGTTTTTTACGCGTTGTTTATCAAGAAAATCAAAATATTCAAATCATCGAAAGTGACATCAGAAAACATGATGTTTCTAAATACAATAAAGTCATTGGTAATTTACCCTACAACAT
>CAMNMM010000072.1:0-4617 GCA_946544655.1 uncultured Caryophanales bacterium
AGTCTTCATGATGTTAAGGATTGGAAGAAGGAAGCTTTCAACTTTTTGACCTCTGACTGCATCAAGAGCGCTTAAGACATCAACATCATTTTTAGATAAGAGTTTCTTTCTAATCTCATCTTGACCTACTTCTTGACGTTTATAGACTTTGATTTCTTCTTCTCTTATATATTTTGGAAGGCGGTTTAAAAGCTCTTCTGTTTCTTGATTTTCATAAGGTAATTCTTGATAGTAACGAAGTTCACTATAAGCTTCGTCAAACTTACCTAATAAGCACAATAATTCAATATGGATTTTCATTAAAACACCAGGCTTATTGAGTAAGATTTGTCTTTTAGCGTTGATTAACTTTAAAGCATCATCACTATGACCAGTGGCAAGTAAGGCACTGAGTCGATAAAAGATGGCTAAAGAGTCTTGACTATTCTCCGTTAATTTCAAGACTAAATCATATTGTTTTTTATCCATTAAACTTTTTAATGAGTCCATAATCTATTACTTCTTTTTCTTGATTTTATCCCAATATTCTTTGAATGTTTGCTCATTCTTATTCTCTTGTGGGATATAGTATTTTCTCTTTTTTAAATCGTCTGGTAAATATTGTTGCTCCACGTAGTGATTTTCAAAGTCATGAGGATAAAGATAATGCTGTCCTTTGACCTTCGCGTCTTTCCCATCGAAGTGGGTATTTTGTAAGTTTCTAGGAACTGTAGCCCCTTTACCTTGATCAATATCCATCATCGCGGTATCGACCGCTAAATAGGCAGAGTTACTCTTTGGGGCTGTTGCGATTAAAATTGTGGCATTCGCTAAAGGTAGTCTAGCCTCAGGCATACCAAGTTGAAGCGCACTATCAACGCAGGCTTTAACGATAGGTATTAATTGAGGATAGGCTAAACCTACATCTTCACTTACTGAGCATAATAATCTACGGCTTGCAGCGATGATATCTCCACCCTTTAATAACTTGGCTAAATAGAAGATAGCGGCGTCTGGATCACTACCTCTAAGAGATTTCATAAAAGCACTTAAAGTATCAAAGTGTTTATCTTCGCTTCTGTCGTAAGCAATATTAGCTTTATTAACTAATTCACCAACAGCGTCTATGTCAATAACGTTTTTACCCTTAATCGCTCCATAGACAAAGTCTAAGTTATTAAGTGCTTTACGCATATCCCCGTTACTAGCAAGGGCTAAAGTTTCTAAAGCATCTTCTTCAATCTTAAGACCAAGCTTATTACACGCTTTTAAAAGACCCTCTTTGATGTCATCAACTTTTAAAGCTTTGAATTCAAAGACAGTACAACGAGATAAAAGCGCGGGATAAATATAAAAATATGGGTTCTCTGTTGTGGAAGCAATTAAGGTGATATCACCAGATTCCACAAACTCTAATAGAGATTGTTGTTGTTTCTTATTTAAGTATTGGATTTCATCCAAATAGAGCAAAACACCATTGCCGTTTAAGAAACTATCCGCTTCTTTAATGACAGTCTTGATGTCATCAATTGAGGCATTCGTGCCATTAAGTTTATATAAAGATAACTTTGAGTTTTTAGCGATGATATTAGCGAGTGTTGTTTTACCAACACCTGGAGGGCCATAGAAAACCATATTGGTTAAATGATTAGCCTCAATACTTTTTCTAAAAACAGAGCCTTCGTCTAAAAGATGGTGTTGACCCACCATTTCCGATATTGATTCAGGACGTAAAAGATCCGCTAAAGGTTTTTGCATACCTAAATCATACAAGTAAATCTATAAAAATGGAATATAAGATAACGATTATCGTTTAATAGGTTCTCTTGTTAAGAGAATCTCATTAGTAACTGTTGATAAAACTAATGTTGTTCCTAATTCAATAAGGAAGTTCCAGCCAACAACACCAAGAATAACAAATCCCCAGGCGCCTAAGGCATCTCTACCATCCGCGAAAATCCAATCTCTAAAGAAGATGAAACTACCAGCGATAAATAAGCCTGTGTTAATAATAGGCACAAGCGCTGCGGCGATAGGTGTAGCCACATGGACGTTAGCAAGTTTTGTGAGCCAGCGATAAGTAAGCGCACTGATGACACCCGCTAGAGTGCACTTTAATAAGCACACGATTACAGTGCCCACAGGTGACATTGGCATGAAGAAGCCAATTGTGGATGGTGATAATAAGGCCATAATGCCATTAAAAAAGCCCAATATCGCTGCAGATATGGGTCCACCAACAAAGCCAGCAATGACGACAGGCACTAACGAAAGGTTAATGTTTGCTGGTCCGATTTGTAAATAGTTACCGATTAATTGGAAAACGATTTCCAAAGCTAACAATAGTCCGGTAATAACGATTGTTTTAGTATTGAAATGTTGTTTCATAATTCCCCCTATAGGCCATGTAGGTCCCATGAGTACGACTTGATTATACTGGACAACGCCCTTGTATAAAAGCAAAATATCTACACAATACAAAAAATTTGTATTATTATAAGGTCGTAGAGAATATCGGGATATTATAATCGATGAATATTAAAAAGTTTGTAAGTAAAGCAACTGATGGTCTTTTAGATGACGTCTTCAGACAATCATTTTTAGTGTCTGTTCTTTCTTCATTAGCCGCGATTATTGTTCTTGTGGCTTCAATTCCACACTTTATCGATGATCCATGGCCAAAGACTATGGCTTTCATCTTACTTGGTATGGCTATTTTATCTATGGCTATTCTTTTATTAACAATATTCGATAGAAAGCACCATTACATTTGGCGCCGTATCTTTATGGCAGTCGTCGTTTCCTTCTTTGGATATCTATGCTATGACGGAGGCCCACAAGGCTTCTTACATATTTGGATCTTATTGCTTCCTGCTTTCTCATTTATTACCTTTGGTATCTTTGAAGGCTTTATTACCTCGCTTCCTGTTTTCTTAATCATGGAATTATTCTTCTTTGGGCCATTAAATCAATTCATTAAATTCCCAGATGAAGGCGCGATTAGTTATGACTTCAAACTTCGTATGACTCTTGTCTATTTAGTTTGTTTATTGCTTGGTTTCTTCGCCGAACTTCTTAGAAGAGTGGCGGCTAAGCGTTTAAGTAGTTATACAGAGAACTTCAAATATGCTTCTATGCACGACTCCTTAACAGGTTTAGCTAACCAAAACTATCTCGCTAAATATTTAGATGATGTCTACACAAATAGAAAAGAGAATTCTTCTCTTGGTTGTTTATTCGTCGATGTTGATAGCTTTAAAAACGTCAACGATAAATATGGTCACTTATTCGGTAATGTTGTCTTAATTAGAATTGGTGAAATCCTCTCCCAAGAAAAAGAAGCATTTGTCTGTCGTTGGGGTGGAGATGAATATGTCGTTTGCTTTGCAAACATCAGCGAAGATGTCTTAATGCGCATTGGTGAAAAATATCGCGCAGAGATTGCGGCGTGTAGATTTAAAGATTATCCAAAATTCCACATCACTGTTTCCGTTGGTGCGGTTGTTATTAAAGTCGATGAATCATTCAACTTCGACCACGTTCTCGATTTAGCGGACTTCGCGAATAGAACAGCGAAAAATAATGGTAAAGATAACGTTACCTTATCTAAAGCTGATCAAGCGGACGCTTAATTACTTAAGTAAACTTGCTAAATAATCGTTAACTTCTTGTCTTGAATTTAAGATATGAACGTTAACGTTTTTATATTGCTTTAATAATGTTTCTTCTTCTTTTCTGGTGCGCTTTTCATAATCGATTGTCCATTCGATTAATTCCACAGCGTCCTTTTTAGTTTCAACCCAAGGAATGTCATCTCTGACTTCCCCGATTCTTTCTAATATGCCTTCAATACATTCTTCACGCGGCATCTTTAAAAAGAAGACATCTGTCGCGTATTCTAAACGTTGTTTTAATATATCGTGGTAATTTCCATCAATTATCCAGTTTTCACCTTTTAAATAAGGTAAAAGCTTTGCTTCTAACTCTTTATAGGAGATAGACTCCTTATCTTTATTCCAATAGAGATTATCCATATGGATGACAGGTAAGCCATTTATTTCACTGAGCTTTTTCGCAAAATATGTTTTACCTGCGCCTGGACAACCTATGACTAATATTCTTTTCATGTCTATAATCTTAATGTTATTGATTTAAAAATAAAAGTATTAACAAGACATAGAAGGAAAAACCGGTTATATTACTTATATGGAATTATTAACAGAACAACTTATTAGCCTGATTGATCAAGAATTACCACTTATCACTAACTTAAGTAACGCAAGCGCTTTACTTAATAACTTAAAAGATATTAACTGGTGTGGTTTTTATATTAAGAATGGGGATTACTTATACCTTGGACCTTTCCAAGGTGATGTCGCTTGTACAGTCATTCCTTTAAATAAAGGAGTGTGCGGCAAAGCCGCGAGAGAAGCTAAAACAATTATTGTTCCTAATGTTAATGAATTCCCTGGTCATATTGCCTGCTCTAGTTTATCTAAAAGTGAAATTGTGACCCCGATTATTCTTAATAATGAAGTCAAAGCGGTCATTGATATTGATGCCCCTATATATAATCGTTTCAATGAAAACGATCAAAAGTTACTTGAAGAACTCGCTAGTGTCCTAGCCCCACTTTTT
>CAMNMM010000073.1:0-4607 GCA_946544655.1 uncultured Caryophanales bacterium
TGTCTTCCATACCAGTACAGTATGGATGTGATGGAAATATGATCTATCCGGCATTAAAACTAGCCTTAGAAAATGGAGCATTGGAGCTGATTCCATATGTTAAATCTATTTTCAAGGAATGGAAAGGGCAGGGGATCAGGCACCTGTCTGACTTGGGAATTGTTTCACTTACAACTAAAGATCAGGAGAATGAAATCATTTCAGTATACCTTGATGAACTTGCCAGAGATAATGAAGATCCTCGGAAATATGATCCTGACCTTCCTGATTTCATGCTGAAATTGAATAATGGGCAGTATTACCGGGACAGATCTTCTGAAGTCAGGGCTCTTTCCAAACTCTATTCTTACAATGATATTTTTGAAAGGTTTAGAAAAACTGCCATTGCACACCAGCCGATCAATGAGGCTGTCAAATATCTGGTTAACGATTTGTTTACCTGTCGCTATTGTTAATGCGATATTAATTGTGCTTCCAGCGTTCATACTAAAATATAATCTTCCAACACTAGTAAGAATCTATAATAACAATCTTGAAAAAGAGAAACGCAAATTAAATAAAGAACAACGCTAATGCGATAACAAACTGCGCTAAGTAATAAGTGACCGAGTTGGTAATAATATCAACCGGTCTTTCTTTTCCTTTACCGAAATATGTGCCACTTAAAATCAAATCAGAAATAGTGAATAATAAGCCACCCGCAAACATCATGATTAAAGTGACATTATTAAAGCCCATCATAATTGATAAGCTCAAAGCGGATAATGTCATACTAAATAGGAAGAAACCATAGATGATACTAATGACTTTATAGCCACTATAATCTAACTTCATTGGCTTAGCGATAAAGAGATTACTAATACTTATTAATAATCCTCCAACAAGTGGAAGGACGATATATAAAGGACTTTGTCCGTTAAAGAATTCTAGATACATCCCACTGATATAACAAGCATGTCCTAGGGCAAACATGATAAAACCAGCGTATGTAAAGATTTTATCGTGTTCCTTGAAAACATATTTGAAATCAAGCCAAATGTCGCCTAAAACGCCGAAAAATAGGCCTAAAGCCACACATATTGATAAAGCATGATACCCTTTAGTGAACAATGAAACCGCCGCAACACCCACAAAGCAAATAGAAGCTGCCGCTTTAAACATTACCGCTTTAACGGAATAAGCTTTAACTTTTTCTTTCAAAAAGAAGAAAAGTAAAACCGCACCAGCGCAAATAAGAATAATAATTGGAATTAATGGCATCATAACGTTCACCTATTTAAGAAACTTAGAAAACAGTTTCTTTTTCTTTGGAGTATATGGATGTTCTCTTAAAGAGAGATTCATCTTTGTTTTACCAAATAAGACGGTAGAAGGATGGGTGAATTCTCTAAATCCCCATACCCCATGATAGGCACCCATGCCTGAATGACCTGTACCATTAAATGGCACACCTTTAACCATGAGGTGTAAGCAGACTTCATTAATACAACCGCCACCATATTGTTGAGTTTGCATGACTTTCTTAGCCCATTTCTTATTCTTAGTGAAAATATAGAAGGCTAAACCATGTTCTCTTCTAGCAATAGTGTCTAATAATTTATCAACTTCATTATCGTTAAATGGAACGATAGGAAGTAGTGGTCCAAATATTTCATGGTTCACAATTGGTTCATCAATATCCACAGGATAGATAATAGTTGGAGAATACTTCAAAGTATTGATATCACCTTCTCCACCAAAGACGATTCTATCGCGATATTGTTCAGCCTCATTAGCGATGTTCTCATACGCTCTTTGAGCAATTAATTTTGGATATTCTGGATTGAGATAAGCTTGTTCACCGATTTGACGGATAATCTCATTTTTCAATTCGTTAACGAATTGTTCCGCTACTTCAGTGGCGACTGCTACTTGGTTAATATTGATACAAATTTGTCCAGAATTACAAATCTTAAAGAAGGCAATTTTTCTCGCTGCATCTTTTAAATTAGCGTCCTTTCTAACAATGCACCAGTTACCAGTTTCTCCCCCTAATTCCAAAGTGACAGGAGTGAGGTTTTTACTAGCCATTTCCATGACGTGTTTACCAACATTAGGGGAACCGGTGTAGAAGATCTTATCAACACGTTCTTCTAAACAGAAATCTGCGACATCATGACCACCGTCAATAACAGTGATATAGTTCTCACTAAAAGTGTTGGCGATAATTTCTTTTAAAGCTTGAGTAGTGGCTTTTGATTTACTGCTCGCCTTAATCAAAGCGGTGTTACCACCCGCGATAGAGGCGGCTAATACACCAATTGATAACAAAACAGGGAAGTTAAATGGAGAGATGATTAAAGATACACCATATGGCATCTTATACACTTTAGTGAAGATACTAGGAAAACACGCTAGTCCGGAGAAATGAGTTTCAGGTTTACTCCATTTCTTAAGGCCATGTATGCATTCATTAATTTCCATGATGACATCACCGATATCACAGAAATATGCTTCAGCGTCACTCCTACCTAAGTCCTCAAATAAAGCCTTTTCTAAGACTTCTTGATTGGAGGAAATCGCATTTCTTAATTTAATTAATTGTTGTTTTCTAAACGAAATATCAAGAGTTTGATTAGATAAGAAAAACTCTCTTTGTTTCTCCACGATTTGGTGGATATCTTCCTTAGTGTATCCCATATGTAGTCTCCATAATAGAACGTTACATAGTTCTATATCTGTTACTTTCACTATACACTATTTTAGCGGTGTTACTAATAAAAATCGTGTCTATATCAAAATAAACTTAAAAAATCGTGGTTATTTAATCATGGTAAAATATGATTTTTATTAACAAAAATCAAAGATATATACAATTTTTGTGACAAGTGATAAAATACACACAAGAATTAGGAAAACTTATGGATATCAGTTCATATTTTGTTATCAACATTCCATTATTTATTATTTCAATCGTCATGGGGTTTCTCGCTTTTAGAAACTTACGTGTTAGAAAAAAAGAAAGTATCTTCTTTCTAGTTTTCACTTCGATTGTTCTAATTCTTTCAGTTGTGGTCTTTATGGAAAAATATTCCCAAGCTAAAGGTCTACCTGAAATAGGTACAGTCTTTACCTCACTTGGTTATATCTTAAGACCAATCTTGTTATATATTTTCGTTTTACTCACTAATATGGAATTTAAACGTGGTCGTGGATTCTATCTTTTAGTTACCATTCCATTATTAGTGAATCTACTTGTTTATCTCATCCCGGTTATCTTCATGAAAGTGGAGCCTTTAGCAAAGTTAGTATTCTATTATCAAATGAATGATGATGGTGTCAGTGCTTCGTTTATGAGAGGAACATTCCTTAACTTTATTTCTCACACTATTTGTTTATTCTATCTAGGCGTTTCTGTTTATGTTTCCACTGTAAGATTCCATGGTAAGCACCGTCGTGATGGTATGGTTATCATCATGTGTGTGGTCTTAGTTTTAGCCACTGTTGCCGCGGAAATGATTACTAGAAGAAATGACTTACTTAACATCGTTTGTGAAATATGTGCGATGGTTAACTATATCTTTATTATGACTATAAACTCTTCTAGAGATCCTTTGACTAATCTATACGATAGAAGAACATATTTAGAAGACTTATCCCGTTATCAAGATGTCGTTAATGGTGTGATTATGATTGATATGAACGAATTAAAATTCGTTAATGATAACTATGGTCACCAAACAGGGGACGAAGCCCTTATCTCCTTAGCGAAGATTTTTGAAAGTAGTATTGATCAATCAATTATGTGTGCATATCGTGTCAGTGGTGATGAATTCACTATTCTTATGTTCCAAGGAAAGATTGAACAACTTGATGAAGTGGTCACTAATATCAGAGAAAAGATGCGTGAAGGCCAATATACCGCGGCGATTGGCACTTGTTTCATTGATACAAGAGCCGATGATATCAGCTTCCAAGAAGCACTTAGAAAAGCAGAAGAGTTAATGTATATCGATAAAAGTAAATATTACGATACCACAGGGCACGCTCGCCGCTAATATCAAGATAGTATCGTGATAATTTGTCATTGAAAGCATTCGTTAATTCTTGTTAAATATTAGCAAGAGGTTTTTTATGAAAAAGAAAAGTATTTTAATAAGCGCATTTATGCTTATGGCAGTGTGCGTCAGCGCTTGTGACTTTTCTAAAAATAGTGGAAGCAACTCGTCTAGCAGTGTTTCCTCATCTAATACAGTCACATCAAGTAGTGAAATAGATACTTCTACATCAAAAAGTAGTTCTATAAGCTCTTCCTCTAGTTTATCTAGTTCAAGTAGCGTCTCATCATCTAATAGTTCTTCTAGTAGCAGTCAACCTTCTTATAGCAGTTCTTCAAGTAGTAATTCTAGTAGTTCATCTAGCTCCAGCTCTTCAAACTCCAGCAGTTCATCTACTAGTCTTTCATCATCTTCATCAAGTTCATCGTCAAGTCAAAGACCGACTAATGTATCGTTAGATATTTTTGCCTTTAACGATACACATGGTAATGTCATTGATACTCAAGGTAAGGGCTTAGGCTTAAGCAAAACCACAACATTATTAAAAGAGATTTCTACACCAGCGACATC
>CAMNMM010000074.1:0-4588 GCA_946544655.1 uncultured Caryophanales bacterium
CTTCATGTATAAGCATTACTTAATGCTCATGCCAGATAGCCCACTCCCATGGACAACATGTGCTTTCATTAACTTCTTATCCACAACTAAAGTTGGCTACTCCAAGTGGTCAGGCGACGTTGGTGACTATCCAACATATGGTGAAGAAATCAACCAAGACCGTTCAATGAACGGACATGGAAGCGTTGGTGAAGATGGCAAATGGGCCGTTGATAGTTCTAAACCAAACGAATTCCCATGCTTAAATGACCCAAGCGCTAAATGGTGGATTGACACTGCTAAATCAACAGTCGAAACACCAAGCTACATTGGTACATACTACAACACAGTTGCTGCATTCATCATGCAACAAATCGCTGCAAAGAAATAAAATAACTAGTCACACCCTAGGTCGGCAAGCTCTTCACGGGCTTGCCGCTTTGTGTGGCTGATAAATTATAAGGAGAGATCTTTATGTCAGCTGCATTCACAAACAAAGAAAGAACTCCGTTTTTTAAAGTTGTTCGCCGTGGTGCAACAAAAACATTTACATTCTTAGGCGTTCCTGCAAACTCCATTTTAATTATGTTTGCAGTTATTCTTTTGATTTTAAATGTTTTCCCTTTTATTTCTCTTTTAGTATCTTCACTCACTGCTTCTGGTAAAGGCATTGTTCCTGTTGATCACTGGGAAATCGATGTCTGGAATGCTTGGGCAGATGGTGATAGAGATTATTTAAACGCCGGTCAATTTACTTTCTATAACTGGTGGTCTATTTTGTTTAATTCAAAATTAGCAGTTGGTAATTTCTGGCTACCTCTTGCAAGAAGCTTACTCGTCTCTATCTTTGCATGTATCTTCGCAATTGCATTTGGTGGCATAATGGCATTCTTAATTACTCGAACAAATATGCCATTTAAGAAATTTATCGGTGCTGTTTTTATTTTCCCTTACATCATGCCTCAATGGACACTAGCGTTGTTCTGGAAGAACTTCTTTGTGACCACCGCGTCTGGATTCTCCGCCTTTGGTGGTGAATTCCAAGCTTTAACTCATATCATGGTTCCAAATTGGATGATATTTGGATGGTTCCCAATTGCTATGGTCCTTGGCCTACACTATACCCCATTCGCGTATATTCTCATTGGTGGTGCTCTTCGTAATATGGATAGCAACCTCGAAGAAGCAGCAACAATTTTAAATATTCCTAGGTGGAAACGTTTTACCAAAGTGACGGTTCCAATGCTAAAACCAGCATTATTCTCAACGATCTTGCTTGTTTTCTCATCGGCTATGTCTTCATATTCTGTTCCTACAACCTTAGGTAATCCGGTTCAATTCTACACGTTAGCAACGCGTATGAAAGGATTGATTGAAGGTTCTGGTGGTAGAAATATCGGTTCAGGTTATGCTGTTGCGATTGTCTTAATTCTTATCGGTGTCGTAATGCTTATCATGAATCAATTACAAACAGGTTCTCGTAAGCAATTCACTACAGTTACCGGTAAATCCGGACAAATTAGTAAACGCAATCTTGGTAAAATCGGTCGTTGGATTACCGGTGGTGTCGTTTGCTTCTTCGTGGCAATCACCTGCTTCGGTCCAATGATTTCCTTCTTCCTAGAATCACTCTTACCGAACTCTGGTGACTTCTCAAGCGGCTTATCATTCAAGGCTTGGATTTCAAAAGAACCAATTGGTAATGCTTCCGCTGGATATGTTGGTTTATTAAATGAAAAACGTGTCTGGTCATCATTACTCGGTTCATTTGGTTTATCGTTAGCCTGTGGCTTCTTTGCGGGTCTATTCGGCTTGTTAATTGGTTATGCAGTTTCAAGAAAGAGAAAGTCAGTACTTGGCGCTGTGGTTAATAACGTCGCATTCTTCCCGTACTTGATGCCATCTGTCGCGCTTTCATTAATCTTTATGCTTGTCGCCACTAAGTTAGGTGTCCCAGCATCAAGCGCTACTGTTGGTATTTTTATCGTGATGGTGGTAGTGGGTGTTATTAAATACATCCCATTTGCCTCAAGAACATCACTTAATGCGATGCTACAGTTATCCGCGGAAATTGAAGAAGCTGGTCTTATCATGCATATCCCATGGTGGAAACGTATGACACACATCATCTTCCCAATTCAAAAGGCCGCGATTATATCTGGTTTCTTATTACCATTTATATCCTGTATGAGAGAATTAGACTTGTTCGTCTTCCTCGGCAGTGATTATTTCATTCTTACACGTTTCATGTTTATGCTCGAAGATACTGGCGTTGCCGCTTTAGAGAACGCCGCAAACTTCTTGCTTATTGTTATCATCCTAGCAGCTAACTACCTAGTCAACTTCTTGACTGGTGCTTCTATGGATAAAGGAATTGGAGGTTCAGCAAAATAATATGCCTAAAATCATTTTGACAAATGTCACAAAACGTTGGGGTAACTTCTTCGGCGTTGACAATATTTCAATGGAACTTGAAGATAATGGCTTCATTACCTTACTTGGTCCTTCTGGATGTGGTAAAACCACAACATTACGTATGATTGCGGGTTTAGAAACTCCAACTTCCGGTAAAATTGTCATCGGCGATCAAGTCGTCTATGACTCTGAAGAAGGAATTAATGTTTCCGCTGCTAATCGTCATGTCGGATTCTTATTCCAAAACTATGCCTTGTGGCCACATATGACTGTTTATAAAAACATCACATTTGGTTTACAAGAATTACACGATAATTTACCACTCATTAATAGTGAGTATCTTAAATACATCGCTCTTTCTAAAGCCGTAACTAAAGTTACCGACATTAGAAAATTCCTCAACTATGCAGTTGATAAGAAAGGCAAAGTCGATAAAAACAAAGCCTGTTTATATTTAATTGATGGCTTTAAGATTTCTATGAGCGCTGCTAATGAATTATATGCTCTTAATTTTGATTCTAAGCCTTTAACTGAATGTAAGGATTTCGCAGAACAAAAGAGGAAAGAATTCTTAGAAAAAGCCGAAAAGATTCGTAACACTGAAAAAGAAAAAGGTCGTATCTTCAACGACAATGGTGTTTATGTTGATGCAGAAGGAAAACCAATCATTAAATACCGTAAGTTAAATAAAGAAGAAATCGACTTAAGAGTCCGTCATGTGGCACGTATCGTTCACATTGGCGAATTCATGGATCGTTATCCATCTGAATTATCAGGTGGTCAACAACAACGTGTCGCTATCGCAAGAACCTTAGCACCAGAGCCAAAAGTTATCTTCATGGATGAACCATTGTCTAACTTAGATGCTAAATTACGTTTAGAAATGCGTTCTGAATTAAAACGTTTACACCTTGATACAGGTTCAACATTCGTTTACGTGACCCATGACCAACAAGAAGCTATGACTCTTGCGACACGTGTCTGCTTAATCAACAATGGTGTACTTCAACAATATGAACCACCATTAGATATCTTCAAAAAGCCTGCTAACTTATTTGTCGCAGACTTCATTGGTTCACCATCTATTAACTTTATTGAAGCGCGTCCAACCCAAAAGGGTGATGTGATTGAACTTGAAATGTTAAATGGTAGAACATTTGTGTTCATACCTAACAAGAAAGTCGATATCAACGAATTCTTCAAACAACGTGATGCTGAAATTCAAGCTAAAGAAGATGCTTTAGAAGAAGCAAAGAAACAACGTGGTTATGTTGAAAAAGAAAACGCTGATCGCCGCTTTAACTATCATATTCACACAGTTCATGGCGACATCGAAGCAGAAGAAGAACACGATATTCCAGATGATACACTTATCTTAGGCATTAGACCTGTCTTTATAAACATTAAAAACCAAAATAGTGGTTTAAAAGGTGAAATCTATAGTGCTCTTCCTACTGGTACTGAAACAACAGTTAAACTATCAATCGATGATTTCTTCTTAACATCTGTTGTATACGGTGATGTTGACTATGAAATGGGCGCGAAGATTAACGTCTCATTTGACACTAATAGAATTCTTCTATATGACCGTAAATCAGGCAAACTTATCACTGATGGTACATTGAAGATTAAACAATAATTATCAACATTGATTAAGGTTGTCCAAAACCGCTTTAAACTATGTCGTGTTGAGGTGGGTTTGGCAATCATCCCTTCAAAGGACAAGTCGTTCATTGGAGCGGCTTGTTTATTTAATAATCTTCTCTGCTACTAGAGTAGATATACAACTGAACGCTGCGTTAATCGCGGCGTTTGTTTTTTCAAACACTGATAAGTTAGCGTCTACATCTGCATAGCCAGGATTAATCATATATTTAACGATAGGGGAGAGTGAGTCTCTTTGTTCTTCCAAAACTTCTTTTTCTTCAGGACTACGCATGGTGAATTTTCTTTTGTATGTTCTTGCCATTTAATAACCTCCTTCAAAAAGAATAGCAAAGAAAAAAGTGGACGGAGGCTTTTTTACCTTGTCCACTTTTACATTAGCACTTCAATTAGGTGCCTTTTTTGTTACTCGCATATATAATGTAGATATGAAGAAACCAGGCAACAGAAATAAAGCGCGTGAAAAGGCGCCTGTTAA
Source organism: uncultured Caryophanales bacterium (assembly GCA_946544655.1). Classification (GTDB taxonomy): domain Bacteria; phylum Bacillota_I; class Bacilli_A; order RFN20; family CAG-826; genus RUG14515. The sequence goes on from CAMNMM010000074.1 coordinate 4,538, forward strand.
GAAGAATTACAACAACATCAAGGAATATAAGGTCACAAAAGAATGTGAGCT
>CAMNMM010000075.1:0-4557 GCA_946544655.1 uncultured Caryophanales bacterium
ACAAAAGAATATGAGAAACAACTCGGTGAAATGATTGATGAATGGAAACTTGACCAACAAGTCAATCACACTGATGGTTCACCTTGGGTAATTTTTAAAAACGATTATCGTGATTTTGATTATTATCTAGAACATTTAGAAACTAAAGATACTTCACAAGGCTTTGTTCCTGATTCTGTTTTCTTCTTATTAGATGAAGAAAGAAATAGATTGGTGGGCGCTGTTAACATCCGTCATTATTTAAATGAACACCTACTTAAATATGGTGGTCATATCGGTGATGGTGTGAGACCTAGCGAAAGAAGAAAAGGCTACGCTACTGAGATGATTAGATTAGCCTTAATTGAATGTAAGAAACTCGGTATTGATAGAGTTTTAATATGCTGTAACTCAGATAACATTGGTTCAAAGAAATCCATCATTAAAAATGGTGGTGTCTTAGAAAACATCGTCATGGAAGATGGTAAACCAATGGAAAGATATTGGATTGATATAAAGTAATATGACTTGGCAAATATTATTAGCAATCTTCTTTTTAGGCTTAGGTTTAGCAATGGATGCTTTTTCTGTGGCTCTAACCGATGGCTTAACATATATCGATATTAGCAAAAAGAAATCATTCTTTATTGCCGGAACCTTTGGCTTCATGCAAGCTTTAATGCCTTTAATCGGCTTCTGGCTTGTTGAAATTATCGAAAGAATAGCAGGAGACCTCGCTGGTGAACAAGCGGGTCAAATCGCCTCAACCGTGGTGAAATGGGTCGCCTTTGGTTTATTACTCCTTATCGGCGGTAAGATGCTCGTTGAATCCATTATTGAATTAAGAAAACCTCTAGAAGAAAAAACCACAAAGAAGTTCTCTTATAAAGAAGTCATATTCTATGGCTTTGTGACTGCGATTGACGCTTGCGCTGCTGGTGTGACGTTACACGCCGGCTTATCAAATATAGCGACAGTGTGGTTACATGCTGTAATCATTTTAACGGTCACATTTATTATGTCTTTAATCGGCCTATTCTTAGGCAAACAAATAATGAAATTACTGAAAGGTAAATATGAAATCGCCGGTATTATCGGCGGTATCATTCTTATTGTTCTTGCAGTATTTGTGGTTCTCTTCTAATAGAATCATCAAGCTTTCTTAAATCTTTAGGAAGAGTTATTAATATTGCAATCGTGTTACATATCGTGGCTAATACCCAAGTAATTGGGAATAAAGCATAGAGCCAGAAGACGGTATGGAACATTTCAACGTTGTTGAAAACAGTTAATATTAGCAATATTCTTAAACCAGTGCAGAACACAAGTGTGGTAATCATTGGGAAAGTTGATCTTTTCACACCGCGTAATATCGAGGCGGTAAAGCCCATCGCAAAGTCAAAGAAATATAGATAACCCATTAAGCCAAGTCGTGTGTAACCTGCATCAATAGATTCTTGATTATCCACGAATAATGATAGAAGCGGTTTATGTAATAATAGAGTTATAAGAGCGATAAGCAAGCAACATATCGTACCCCAAGCTAAACCATAGAAAATGCTCTTCTTAATATTCTCTTTTTTCTTGGCCCCGATATTGGCGGCGATATAAGTCATCGTGGATACTGCGATTGCGTCACAAACCGCATGGAAATAGCCTTCAATATTACTCGCGGCATTAGCCCCGTTTTCTAAATTAACGTTACCTGGATCAATCGTATATAAAGATGATTGAATAAAGACATTTGGCAAAGAAAAGAAGAAACCTTGTAGACCGGCTGGTAAACCAATCTTAAGTACTTCTAAAAGTACTGGTCCATCGATTTTAAAAAACTTTGCTTTCAAACTAACGTAGTTACGCTTGCCTTTAATCAAAACAAAGACACAAATAATCGCAGATATCGCTTCCGCAATAATCGTGGCTAAGGCCACACCCGCGACACCCATTTTCATTGGGAAAACAAATAAGCAGTCAAATCCAACATTGATAATGCCCGCTATTAATAACGCTAAGAAAGGTGAAACTGAATCACCTTGCGCTCTTAATAACTGCGCTGCATAGTTATAAACCATTAAGAATGGTAAGCCACAGAAATAAATCTTTAAATATAAAGCTGCTTTAGCAAAATAGTGGGCTTCAGTACCCATTAACTCTAATAAGTTATCACTAACAAAGAAGCCTAAAACACCAACAAAGAAACCGGATATTAAAGCAAAAACAAGCGAGGAGTGTAGTACTTTGCTCGCTTTTTTATGATCACCAGCACCTTTGGCTTCAGATAAAACAACGTTCGCGCCAAGCGAGACGCCAACAAACACAATAACAATTAAATTGATAAGAGCGGAATTAGAAGCAATCGCTCCCATTGATTCAGCGGAATCACCATAATGGATGGTTGTTAAATCAATCGTAGTGTACAACAACTGCATCATCGTTGTAAGCATCGCTGGAATAGCAAAAAGAATTATCTTAATGAAGATATTTCCTGTTGTCATATCGCGTGGTTTAAAGATGTGAGCAATTTTTTTCAGCATGGCAAAAATTATATGCTTAATAAATATTAAAGCAAGTAATTTGCACCAAGAAAAAAGAGAACTTAACAATTCTCTTTCCTATTTGAATATTTGATCAAGCGATTTCTTTCTATCGGTTAACCACTTAGTTAAGTAATCAACTGCATCTTGATGGCTCTTAAAGTTTCTAGCGATATCAGGAGTGTATTTAGGAGTAATCTTACCTAAGTTATCCCATCTTTGGTAATTTTTAACGTAGTCATTTTTAAAAGCGCTAGCAAAGTAATTAGCCTGCGCAATAGCCCCTTCTAAGATTTGTGAGTTCTTAAAGACACTATAATATTTCTTAAACATATTTCTAAAGAAATCAGTTCTTGAAAACATAAAGAACCATGGGTTGAAATTGCCTTGATTCTTGGAGCAATATTCTCCAGAACTACCATAGCATTCATTTGTGTTCACGTTACCGCTGCTCCAGTCAAAATCCCAAGGAGCACCAAAGGTGAGACGTTTATATTTGCTAGTGGTGGAGAAATCTACGAACATATAGAAACTACCAAAACCAACATCAACATCTTTCATATATTCGTGTAAGAGATACATCTTAAAAACTGACTCTAAATCGATAATAGAATTAAGTGTTTCAAATTGCGTGGTGTATGGGCTAGCCACTAATTCATTATTCTCATCTAAGACAAATAAGCCATCACCATGTACCGCTTTATAGAAAGCATAATACACATTAGTGAGATATTTTTTAACAAAGTTAACTTGTTCTTGGGCAAAGACATCAGTCTTAACTGCATAGTCCTTGCGATAAAGAGAAACGCCATCTAGTTTATCAGGTTGTTCACTGCTACCTCCCCAGCCACCGCCAGGCATACCAGGGAACATTCCCCAATCAGTACCTTTACCAACAGAGAAGTAATAATCTTCTTCAGAAGCACGACTATCTAATTCAATTAAATAACCAACATCAGTGCCAGTATAACCATCTTCCGCTTCGTTAATTTGAATACGGTTAGAATTAGCTTGTTGTTGCTCCGCTAAAACATAGACGCCATTATAACTACCGTTAAGGTAGACATTAACGGGCATATAGCCAGAACTATAGTTATTTGAATAATTAAACAATGAATTGCCTAAATAGAAAGCAGTGGAGTTTCTGACCATTGATTGATCAGCATATTCCGCTAATAAGACCCAGCTCTTTGCTCTAGCGCCATGGTTTAAACCAAATAAATTGTTTTTACTAGTAAACTTAATACGATATGGCTTCTTATCATAAGTCATCGTGCCATTACCACGGCATCTAATTTCACCAGGCACTTTATTTTTAATATATGCCTCATCACAGTTATCCGTGGATAAAGTCATTGAAACATATGTTTCTTTTGATTCAACTGGCACATTATTAGTGTCAATTCTGATATTAGGCATACCAGTATTTTCAATAATATGAATCTTAGCTTTCTTTACATCAATCAATTGATGCTTTTCATCATAGACTTTCGCTGTGGCTTCTTTTTCACCAATTTCTTTTAAGGAATTGTTTTCATATTCCACAGTGCAGCCAAAAGGAATCATCCCACTAATATTTAATTGATGTTCATTACCATCATACATATATGTTTGATCAACAAATTCATATTCGTTTAAATCATAACTAGCGTTTTCATATTTTTCTTGTCCACATTTACTGCACACATATTTAGCGCCTTTACTTTGAATAATCGTTGGAGCGTCACTAACATCACCGTTAAAAACAAAGTCATGTTCACAAATACTAGATGTAGAAGCATCATAAGAATTAGAGGAAGCACTATTAAAGGATGAATTTGAAGCACTAGGATTTACTTCGCATCCACTAATCATTCCTATTAACGCTAAAAGCATGACGCTCTTCTTAATTAATGGTTTCATAATTCTTTTCGATATTTACTAATATAAATATAAAACAAATTACCTTAAATGAAACAAAAAAGAGGTTCAGTCTCGAACCTCTATATAAACAATTTGGTAGCTGGAGGCGGATTCGAACCGTCGACCGACCGGGTATGAACCG
>CAMNMM010000076.1:0-4518 GCA_946544655.1 uncultured Caryophanales bacterium
GAGTGACTTCTTCCAAGGAATTAAAGAAAACTGGAAGCACGCTTTAATTAATGGTGTGATCTTTGGCTTGGCCTTATTTGCTTTAGTGGTGGGTGGTACCTACTTATTGATTTACGCTCCTGTACACGCAGTAGTGAAAGGTATTGGTCTAGGAGCATTAATCCTATTCTTCTTATTATTTGGTATGGTCGTTGTGCTTAATTTCACACAGTGTGTCTATTATGAAAATAGCTATGCCGTGACTTTAAGAAATTCATTCTCCTTCTTAGGATTACTTAACTGGAGAATATTACTTATTTACTTATTATCTACAGGGACAGTCGTGGTCTTAGGTTTATTTAATCTTATTACCTTAACAATTGGTTTATTATTATTCGCTATCTTCAACAGTGTGGTCATCATTTTATACACACTGATATCCCATTATGGGTTTGATAAATATATTAACAAAGAACATTACCCTCACATGGTCGGTAAGGGTTTATATAAAGAAAGTCAAGATGACAAGGAGGCCTAATTTATGGCAGATGTAACACTTAGACACGTTTATAAGGTTTATGATGGAGGAGTGCGCGCGGTCAATGACTTTGACTTAGAAATCAAAGACAAAGAATTCGTCGTTTTCGTTGGTCCTTCAGGATGTGGTAAATCCACAACTTTAAGAATGATCGCGGGTTTAGAAGAAATTACCGCTGGTCAATTATATATTGATGGACAATTAATGAACGAAGTTGAACCAAAGAATAGAGATATTGCCATGGTTTTCCAAAGCTATGCTTTATATCCACATATGACTGTTTATGACAATATGGCCTTTGGTTTAAAACTTAGACACACGCCAAAAGAAGAAATTGATAAGAGAGTTAGAGCCGCAGCGGAAATCTTAGAAATCTCTGAATTATTAACAAGAAAGCCAAAAGCGCTTTCTGGTGGTCAACGTCAACGTGTGGCCTTAGGTAGAACCATTGTTAGAGATCCTAAAGTCTTCTTACTTGATGAACCATTATCAAACTTAGATGCGAAATTACGTGTCTCTATGAGAAGTGAAATTACTAAACTCCATGAAAAATTAGAAACCACTTTCATCTATGTTACTCACGACCAAACAGAAGCGATGACAATGGGTAATCGTATTGTTGTTATGAAGGATGGCTTTATTCAACAAGCTGATACTCCTATCACCTTATTTGAAGACCCATGTAACTTATTTGTGGCCACCTTCTTAGGTTCTCCACAAATGAATATCATTGATGCTGAACTATTTATGGATGGTAAGCAACTTAAAGCCAAATTAAATGGTTTAGATAACATGGTAGTGACTTTCACAGATATCAAAGCTAAACAATTAGCCAACAAGAAATATATTGGTCAAAAAGTCTTATTAGGTATTAGACCAGAACACGTTAGACCAAACGAAGGTGACTTAAAAGCCTTCATTGAAGTCGTGGAACACTTAGGGGATGAATCTATCCTTTACTGCAAGATGGAAAATAGAAAAGATCCATTTATCATTAAGATTCCATTCAATAGCAAGATTCACGCTAATGAAGAAATTAATGTCGCCTTTAATATGGATCACATCTATATGTTTGACGCTGATACACATAAAGCCATTATGGGTATCCCACATGAAGATGAAATCCCAGTGAGAATTAATAACAACTTAATGCAAGTTGGTGAACAAGATATCGTTTTAGAAAAAGACTTCGTAGATCACTTATTAGATAGTGCCTTTAATGCGGATATTAAGTTAGCCATCAAACCTGATTACATCACCTTAAACAAACCAGAAAGTGAAGAAGAAGAAGCCATTGCATTAAAAGGCAAGCTTGAATTCATTGAACAAAAAACTGATTATCAAGCCGTTTACTTCTCTTTAGCGGGTCTTGAAGGCTATTTTGCCATCAAGATTGCTAATGGCGAGAAAGTTGTTCTTGGTAAAGAAGTGGAATTATATATTCCATATCAAAGAGTCAAATTATATGACGAAAAACATAACAAAGTTAATTCCCGTGAAATAATTCATCCTAATAAGGGTGTTTGTACAGTTAAGACTGTTAATGGCATGATGAAAATTAATGTCGGAGGCACTACCTTAACATATCCAAATAACGAGAACTACGCTGATGGACGATATGAAATCACCTTTAAGCAAGATAAACTAGTGCCTATCTTCTCTAAGAAAATGCTTAAGAATAATAAAGCGTTAACAAATCCAGAGATGGAAGCCCCTAATAAGATTAAAGTTAGTGCTTATGATGAAGATGTCTTAGGTGATGAGTTATTAATCTATGTCCAAATTCCAGGATTTGAACACTATGCCTCCTTAGTGGTACCTAATAACTTCTCAGTTTATAAGATGCCTAAATTTGAAATGTATGTTCCTAGTGACGCTTTTACATTAAAAGCCATTAAATAATTGATATTATTAAATGTGAGGAATTTTTATGAGAGATTACAGCAAGATATATGAAACATGGCTTAATTCAGAGTTATTAAACGAAGAAGAAAAAGCCGAACTATTAGCGATTAAAGATAATGATGAACTTATTAAGGATAGGTTCTATCGTGATCTAGCCTTTGGTACAGGTGGCTTACGTGGTGTGATGGAAGTGGGCACGAATAGAATGAACCGCTTCATCATTAGAAGAGCCACGCAAGGTTTAGCTAATTACTTAAATAAAAAGAAAGCTAATCCAAGTGTCGCTATCGCCTATGATAGTCGTAACCATAGTGATGAATTCGCTAAAGAGACCGCTAGTACGCTTGCTAGTAATGGTGTAAAGGTCTACTTATATAGAGAACTTATGCCCACTCCATCCTTATCTTTCGCGGTGCGTTATTTTAAGTGTGACGCAGGTGTCGTGGTAACAGCCTCTCATAATCCAAAGATTTATAACGGTTATAAAGTGTATGGTCCAGATGGCTGTCAGTGCACTGATAATCTCGCTAATGCGGTATTAGAAGAAATACTCGCGATTGATATGTTTAATGATGTCAAAGTGGGTGACTTTGATAAATTAGTGAAAGAAAATAAAATCATCCTCATTGATGAAGATTGTTTTAATGCTTATATGGAAAGCACTAAAAAGCAATCAATCTATAATGAAGATAGAAATCTAAATATTGTTTATACCCCTCTTAATGGAGCGGGTCGTAGGTGTGTCACAACTATCTTGAAACAAGATGGCTTTAATAATGTCTCAATTGTTAAAGAACAAGAAATGCCAAATGGTAATTTCCCAACTTGTCCATATCCTAATCCAGAGATTCATGAAGCCTTAAAGTTAGGCATTGAACAATTAAAGAAAGAGAACGCTGATATACTCGTGGCCACTGACCCTGATAGTGATAGATGTGGTGTGGTTGTTAATGATCACGGCAATCCTCATATCTTAACGGGTAATGAAGTAGGCTTAATTCTTTTTGATGCGATATATAACGCGAAAAAAGAACAAGGTAAATTACCTAAGAATCCAGTCTTAGTTAAAACAATCGTTAGTAGTGATATGGCCTCTTTAATGGCAAAAGACTATGGAGTGCGCGTAATCGACGTTTTAACGGGTTTTAAATACATTGGTGAACAAATACTCTTCCTTGAAGAGAAAAACGCTACAAATGACTATTTATTTGGTTTTGAGGAGAGCTGTGGTTATCTCACTAACACTGATGTAAGAGATAAAGACGCTGTTAACGCTGTCATGTTAGTGTGTGAAGTCGCTAATCACTTAAAGAAACAAGGTTTAACAATGTTAGATAGATTAAATGAACTATATAAAAAATATGGTGATTTTAAAACAGCCTTATTAACATATGAATTCCCAGGTGTTGAGGGTATGAACACGATTAAATCCATTATGAGTTTCTTTAGAAATGAATCAGTTAAAGAACAAATTAATGATATTGATCATATTGGTGATTATCTTGAAGGCTATATTTATTATCTAGATAAGAAAGAACCAACAGGTTTACCTAAGAGTGATGTCGTGAAGTTCTTCTTAAAAGATCATTCCACGATAACTATTAGACCAAGTGGTACAGAACCTAAGCTAAAGATTTATATCTTCGCTAATGGTCAAAAACGTGTGGATGAATTAAAAGAGATATTTGAAGGATTTATTAGATAATTATGGAATTAGTAAAACTAAAACCAGGAGTTAAAGATTATATTTGGGGTGGTACCTATTTTAAGAAGTTTAATAAAGGCACATCCTTAGATAGAGTTAGTGAATGTTGGGAATTATCCGTTAGAGATAATGATTCCTCCATCATCGCTAGTGGGAAAGACGAAGGTAAAAGACTCATTGATGTCATTACCAAAGAAGATATCGGTCCAGTGATGGATAGATTTCCTTATTTCCCTTTATTAATCAAATTAATAGACGCGAAAGAGAATCTATCAGTGCAAGTCCATCCTAGTGATGACTACGCTTTAAAATATGAACAATCATTTGGTAAAAGTGAAATGTGGCATATCATCTCTGCGGATGAAAATAGTGGCCTTTATGTTGGTTTAAA
>CAMNMM010000077.1:0-4434 GCA_946544655.1 uncultured Caryophanales bacterium
TAGATATAACCGAAGTCATGGGTATCTGACCAAATATAGTTATTCGCTCTTGGATAGATACCTTCAGGTGTTTCAACAATTTCTGCGATGTGGAAATTGGCATACATATTTAAGAATCCCAATTGAATAACATCACCAAGTTTAAAGTTATTGTTTTTAGCGAACTTTCGACATACTGAAACGTTCGCAGCGATATTAACTTCTGCACCTTGTGCGTTTTTAGCTTTAGTGACATATGGCGTACTTTCTAAAACATATCTCTTAAATATTTGATTCTTAAATTCACTATTAGGATCATCATCATAAGAGAACACTCTTGCCACAAGTGTTCTATTTGGTCTTTTAAGATAACAGTCCACTGTTAATCTAGAATCATATTTATCAATGACATCAGTTAATTCATCTAAACAATCAAGGTTTTCTCTTCTGACAAACTGTGTGGACACTAGTTCATCCATATCTTGATATTCGTTAACATAGTTAATGTAATGGTTTTTAGTGTTCACAATGGATGAGCCAAAGCAACACAAAAGAGCGACAGAAAGCATGCTTACGAAAACCATGGAAAAGAACAATCCAAGGAATCGTTTAAAGAATGGCTTAAGCATGGTTTTAAGCATTACCACTCAACCTCTTCTGCTTTAACGATATGTTCATTTATTTCATCAGAGATGACTTTACCGTTTTTCATTGTGACAATACGGTTAGCCATCTGGGCTATTTCTTTCGTGTGTGTGACTAAAACAATAGTCTTACCTTCATTATGGATATCTTCTAATAACTTTAAGACCGCTTTACCAGAAACATCATCTAAAGCGCCAGTTGGTTCATCGCATAAAAGAATATTACTTTCTTTATTTAACGCTCTAGCGATGGCCACTCTTTGTTGTTGACCACCTGATAGTTGTCTAGGGAATTTATCTTTCTTGTCTAATAAACCCACTCTATCGAGAAGCTTAAGAGCTCTTTCTTTATTTCTACTACCTGGGGCTAATGTGACGTTTTGATAAACAGTAACATCATTAATTAAATTAAAGAATTGATAGACGAAACCAACTTCATTACGACGGTACAAAGTAAGACCCTTGTCGTTTAATTCAACGATATCACGGTTATTAACAATGATTTCACCACTGTCGACTTTGTCGATTGCCCCAATCATGTTCAAAAGAGTGGATTTACCACTACCAGAGCCACCGAGGATTACCAAGAAGTCATGTTCATAGACTGTGACAGACACATCATTAAGCGCGTACATCAGGCCTTCGCCTTCACCATATGTCTTAACAAGGTTTTTCGCCTCAATAACTGGGATACGCTCACTCATAACTATTACCTCTACTTAGAACTTCTTTTTCAAAGTGACAATGTTTTTATGATTGATATAGTCATAGGCATATTCACTCATTAAGTTCTTAACAATTAATATACCTAAGCCACCTTCCGCTCGTTTAGCGTAGTTACCATCAATTGGTTTATTATTCACCGTAAATGGATCAAACTTCTCCGCTCTATCGATAAGAGTCATAACAAATTCATTTTCATCTTCGTTATAAAGTAATCTAATAAAGATATCATCAGTGTATTCGGCGTAGCCGTATTTAATGATGTTAGATAACATCTCATCAGCGACGACACATAATTTACCAATAAAGCCTTCTTCAATCTTCATTTCATGAGCGAAGTCTTCAATTAAGCCAATCATCTTTGGAAGGTTTTCTTTTTCCCCTCTAAAGGTTTCTTCTTTATATAAATATCTATCACCATGATATTTCATCGTGATATAGGTCATATCATCCGCTTGATCTTCACCATCAACGAATCTTTCAATATCGTCTTTTAAGGAGTGATGTAATTCTAATAAGCAAGAATATTTCTTTTGGTTAAAAACAGCGATTAAACGGTCTTCCCCATAGAATAAGCCCTTAGAATTACGTGCTTCGGTAATACCATCAGTATAAAGAGTTAAAGTATCACCATTTTTAAGTTGATATGTTTCATTAGTGACAAATACATCTTTAAGAGGGCCTAAGACAAAGCCTGGTTTGCATTTTAAGTAATGATAGTCTTGCTTTTGACCAACGATTGGAGGATTATGACCCGCATTAGCGAAGTTCATTTCACCAGTCTTAGTGTTAATCACCGCATAGAAGCAAGTGACAAACATATTAGAGTCATTACCTTTATTAATGATTCTATTCACTTCTTTTAAGACTTCTTCTGGTGTTTTATGAAGAGAAACACAGTTTCTAAAACAAGTGATTGTTTTCATCATAAACATGGCCGCTGGGATACCTTTACCAGAGACGTCAGCGATAACTAAAGCGACATGTTCATTATCTAGCAAGAAATAGTCATAGAAGTCACCACCAACACTCTTCGCAGCTTTAAGTTCCGCTTGGATTTCAATATCTTCACTAGTGACAAATTCAGTTGGTAATGTCGCCATTTGAATCTCTTTAGCGACGTCTAATTCAGTTCTTGTCTTTTCTTGTTCACTATTAACACTAATTTCTTGTCTTAATAATTTATAAGTTCTGATATTTAAGGAGTTAGAAACTAAGAAGATTAAGGCTAAGAGCAAAGCTCTTGGTAAGAAGGTAAATGTAAAAGCTTGTAAGTATCTATTTTGACCCGCTACTAATTGTTCGTGTAATAGGTCATAACGTTCTTTAACACCAAAGACTTCCACTGCGTCATTATTAACGACTTCTTTAATACCTAAGATATTCGCGTCATATTCACCGACGAATAAGGAGAAGAATAAGCAAAGTAGCATTAAAACAGCAATCACACCAAAGGTGATTCTACCAACCTTAGGATTATAGTAATGGTTAGTCATAATGATACATAATGCCCAACCAATAAATGAGTTTCTTGGTAAGATGACATTAAGTACAGCGATAACCATGACGAAAGAGAAAATCACGAAGAATTTATAATTTGGTTTCTTTAATCTGCTCTTGAAAGCAAAGACATATAGTAAAGGTGTTAATAAAATAAGAATACTAATTGGGAATGCCACATTAATTAATGGCATGATTGCAGGTGAAGCATAGAAAGCCCCTGTCATATAGCAAATCCAAATGCCTAAAAGTAAAGCCGCGCCGAAAGCGTTAGCGATACTCATCTGTTTGTTCGCATCCGCTTCGTTTTCATAATATGCTTCTAAATATTTATTTCTTTCAAACTCAGTCATAATTAGATACCTATATCAATGTCGTTATATTTGTCTAATAAGGCAATTAATCTTTCCTTACAGCCATTTAATCTCTTTTGATTATCTTTCTGGTTAGTTAATGTCCACCACACCATATGAGCGTAGCAAACTAAAGCAATCTTATCTTTGATAGCTTCATCTTCTTTACCAAAGTATAAACGAATAATATCATCATATAGTTTGACGCAGTATTCCGCTTTCATACCGAAGAATTGTTCACAGTTACCTGGAGCGTCTTCTTCAAAAGCGACATATGGGCAACGTAAGTTAGCTAATTCAAATATTGGATGACCAACGGATAAGGTATCCATATCAATTAATAAGAAATCTTCACCTTGGACCATGATGTTTTTAAAGTGACAATCACCATGGACAAAAGTACTTCTTTCAGGAACACTCTTCATTAAACCTAATAGTTTTTCATAATGGGCTTCATCAAGAAGATTCTTAATAGCGTCAACTTTTTCAAGGAAGAATTTCTTAATAGAAGGCACTGAAGGATCAAAACATTCAGTGGTATTAATCTTCTTTAATAAGTCGACATATTTATTTAATAATTCATCATATTTTTCTGGATATTTAATAAAGGCATTTTTAAGAGACATACAATCAAGCATTTCAAAACGTACGCCTAATTTATCTTTAACTTTAACGATATCAAAAGATATCGCTGTAGGAATACCTAGCACAAATGCTTGCTTAGCGAGTTTTAATTCTCTTTCAATTTGTTTTTCATCACTAGTTCTATTAAAGACCTTAATGATGGTGTCTTTATCAATACGGTAAACTGTGGAGAAGAAACCTTCACCAATGATTTCCGCACCTTCAACAGACATTTCTCTCATGGCTTTTTTGACATCCATGATGTTAGTAAAACCAGTCATTTGTAAAACATCATAAACATCCAAATTAGCGTTTATAACATGTGAGTCATCGTGTTTTTGTTTAATCTTTAAAATAATACGAAGGCCCGCACTGGAGATGTAATGGAGTTTAGCGAAGTCTAAATTGAGTGTTTGAAATTTAGATGAAGAAAGAACTTCATCAATCTCTTTTTCCATCACATCAGCGTTATAGGAGTTTAATTCTCCTTCAAAAAATAAAGTTAGTAAATTATCAGAAAGTTCAAAACGCATATATTATCTCCCTTATATATGTATGCCTTTGCATATATTATAGCGGATAATGCGTATACGCGCTAATTATTTATGCTT
>CAMNMM010000078.1:0-4434 GCA_946544655.1 uncultured Caryophanales bacterium
ATAATCATGATGAATGTTCCAATCAAGCCACTTACACCACTTTCTGGAGGAAGTGCGTGGTGGTAATAATCACCACTTTCAAAATCAACATTGCTTGCGCTAGTAAAGGCAACAGTTAGAAGCAAGACAGAAAGGACAACAAAAAGAGGGAGCTTTCTAATGATTGATAAACGTAAATATCTTTTCATATTATTTGTTCTCCTTTCTTGCGTCGAGCATTTCTAAGGCAATTAACTCATCGGGGTCGATGGCGATCTTTTCTAAAAGAATGACATCCATCTTGTTACGGATAATGCTTTCGTCGATTTCATCGTGGAAAACAACATTGCATATTGAACCCACTTTCTTGAAAGATAAGACGCGATATGAAAGCGCTTCTAAATCTTTTCGTTCTAGTTGACCTTTAACGAGAATTTGATATTTCACAAAGTTCTCACCAAGATGTTCAACGTCGCCGTTCTTGCCGACTCGGCCTTTTGAAAGAAGAATGAAGCTATCGCATAGTCTTTCTAATGAAGAAATGTTGTGGGAGGAAACAATGTACGTCTTTTTATCCGCATCTTTGATAATTTCCTCTCTAACTGTTGCTAGGACTAGCGGATCTAGTCCATCAAACGCCTCATCTAATAAGGCGTATTTAGCGTTACTTGAAAGCGCAATAGCGATAAATAACTGTCTTCTCATACCTTTAGAATAAGTAGAGACTTTTCTATCTGTTGGTAATGAGAGTTTATTCATGATTTCCATGAATTTATCTTTATCTAAATCAAATAATGTTGAATAAAATTCAAATGTCTGCATCACTGCGGAGTTATGTGGAGCGTATGGATTATCAGGAAGGAAGAAAACTTCTTTCTTGGCGCTGATATCGTTGTTTTTGATACCATCTATGATGATTTCACCACTATCTGGTTGATAAACATCGCTGATTAATCTTAATAATGTGGATTTACCTGCACCATTTTCACCAATTAGACCATTAATACCGGAGTTAATAGTGATTGATAAATCATCAACCGCTCGTACAGAACCAAACGTTTTAACTAGATTTTTAATTTCAATCATTGTCTATTTCCTCCAATTCTTTAATAATCTCTTCTTTGCTATATCCTTTATTAATGATTTCTTTTAGTTCATTTTTAAGTGCAGCGTAACGATCCACTTTACTTTTATGAACATAGAAACCTTTTTTCGGAATAGATACTAGATAACCATCTTCCACCATTAAAGAGAAGGCTCGTTGCACTGTGTTAGGATTAGCGCTATAAGCTAGCCCCACTTCTCTAACAGAAGGCATAGCGTCTCCTTCTTTATAGGCGCCCATATCAATGAGTCGCTCATACATTTCTTTAATTTGAATGAAGATAGGTTTTTTGTCGTTCATAATCTGTATTAACTGTATTAATTGTATGTAGACAGATTATATTTGTAAATAGTTAGTGAATAAAAACTTCAAAAAAACGCATAAAAATAAGAAAAACCCTCATTTTTTGAGGATTTTACTTGTGATTAAGCTTGCCTAATATAGGTCTTACCATCTTTAACAAATTGGTATTTGTCATCCACTAGTTTGATATCTGTTTGTCTAGTGACTAATTTGTTTTTCTTCACTTCTTCAGTGTAGTTGATGGAGATATTGTCTTTCTTATATTTGATGACATAGCAGTCGATATTTCTATCTTCTTTTGCGCTGTGTTCCACCATTGTGGCGTCTTCTTTGACTTCAATGGTATTACCATTATCTGCTTTATAGGTACCAAGGAATGGCATTCTGCCCCAGATGGAGTCTGTTTGTTTGTCCCATTCTTCGTTACCAATAGATACGGTATTTTCTTCCACTGCCATTTTGATTTTCGCAGTACGTTCATCCGCGAAGTGGACGGTAGCGTAATTATATTGTTCTTGTTTAATTTCATAAATGGTATTGCCATATTCATCATGGGCTTCTTGACCGCGGAAATTTAACACTGGTGTATAAGTTTCTTTAGTTTCTGTCTTATTGAATTCTAACCAGCCTTCTTCCACGACTTCACCTAAGACAATGTGGACAGCGTGGTAGTTATGAAGAATACCGTTTTGATTATCAGGATTCTTCATATCAGTAATTTGCCAGAAAGAGAGATAAATGCCATATTTGCCCTCGAATGGACTAATATAGGTATCTTCTAATTCTCTAATACGAGCGTTTTCGTTATTGATTCTAGCGTTATTTCTAAGGACTGTAGTTAAAGTAATCGCACCGATGACAGAACAAGCTAAAGCGGCACTAAAGATAGGAATAAATAGATTCTTTCTTGGAGCGGGTTTGATAGGCGTTACGTTTTTGATGAAAGAAGGATCGGTAATTAACTTATCGAAACTCTTATAGGCTTTTTCTTTTAACTTTTGTTTAAACATACCTTAACTCCTTTTTTAACTTATCTTTAGCTTGTTTATAGATTAATCTAGCGGTACTTGATGGAATTCCCGTCTCCTTAGTGATTTCATCCCATGTCATCTCAAATATCGCTTTATAGTAGACCACGATGACTTCCTTGTTGGATAAGAGAGGTTCAAGGATATTGAGAACATCGTTACTCTTATCGCTTTCCCCATACATCTCATCAATTAATTCTGATTTAACGAGGTGACTATCTTTTCTAATAAAGTTAATAGCCTCGTTTTTAGCGACAGTACAGATGAACTGCTTTAAGCCATCAGGGTTTTTAACGCTTTCTCTACTTTGTAGAACTTTTAAGAAAGTATCACTGAGGATGTCATTACAGTCATCTTGGTTTTTAACGTAAGTGGCAATCACAAAATATGCCAGGTTACGATATTCCCTGTACACCATTTCAGTAGCTTCTTCTTGTCCTTGAAGAAAATCGTTGAATGTTTGTTTTGTGATCATTACTTCCTCAGTTTCTTAGGACCACGTTTGCGCGGTAAAAATGTTGTAATGTAGCTATGCTACTTGAAGCATTTCGTAGAGTTCGTTATTTGCTTCAAAATGTAAAGTGAGAGAGTGTTTTCCCACTCTAAAAGTGATGTCAAATCTTCCCTCCATGTTGAATTTAAGAGAGAAGACTAAATTATCAATAAACTTATTGGTGAGTTCGATGGTATAACCATGCATATTGGAAAAACTCACATCATCCTCGGTATAAGTAGATGTTGAGAAATCACCAATAAAGTTAATGAATATATATAATTCGTTATAGGTATCCTCGGTATTAACGACGTAACGTTCTACACCATCACTACCTTTGAATGTACGGACACCTAATAATTCTTCTTCGAGATCGATTATTTCAAAGTTAATCTTATCCCATTCAATGTTTACTTCTTTTTGAGTGTTTTTCTTAAAATAGCCAATGCTATTGATAGAAATTGGATTACAGCTATAAGATGATTCAATCACTAAAAGTTTTTCTCTAATGTTATAGGCATAGTCGTGCCCGCCTGTATATGCTTGACCTAATTCTTGATATTCAAATAGTTCTTTGCCGTTATAAACGTCATAAGCATACGCTGCATAGCAGGTATTACCTGAACCAATCCTTTTACCGATACATAAGTCTTTATGATTATCAAAATTGATATCAGCGATATAAAGAGAAGCGATATTATCCACATTGAAAGGATTACCATCAATATTTAAAGTTACTTGATAATAACCACTATTATTTAATGTGAAACTTAAATTATCAAAATCCCTGAGGTAAAGAGGGGTGGTTCTATTTTTATAATTGGTTTCATAATCTTGAGTAGCATAGAAAGCATCAAAAATCCTTTCGCCTTTAGCGTATTGGCTTTCATCTTCTATACTAGAATTATGGCTTGGGTGATAATAGGAAAAAGAATCTCTATCACCATATGAGTATCTACCCGCATTAGCGCCACAAGAAGACAAGAGTAATGATATGAATGGTAATAATAATTTGATTGCAAGTCTCTTTTTTCGCATAGGGCTATTATACCTCCAAACCATCTAATACTCGACAGTTTTTTCTCCCTTTCACCTATTAGACACATTTGTTAGTAAAAACTGCTAAAAAATAATAAAAACCCTCGAATTTTCTTCGAAGGTTTATTTAATAAATTGGTACACTCTCAGGGATTCGAACCCTGGACCCCGAGATTAAGAGTCACGTGCTCTGCCAGCTGAGCTAAGAGTGCATCGCTAGATAATCATATAACAAACTAGTAATTTTAAGCAAGTAAATATTCTTTATATTTATATAAGGATATAGAAAAAGCCCCCACTATGGAGTGAGGGCTATTAATTAACCATCAATTAGGAAATCTTAATTTCCTTAATGAAGATTCTGTTTTTAGCATCAATTGTGATTGTTTCACTAGCTTCGGCTAATTCGAATGTTAAGTATTCAAATGTACCTTCTTCATTGTATGGAGCTAATTGATCAGCGGAACCATTAACTGCAACGTTGTTGG
>CAMNMM010000079.1:0-4425 GCA_946544655.1 uncultured Caryophanales bacterium
CCATGTCGTAGTCATGGGAACAGGTGAACCATTTGATAACTACGATAATGTTTTAGATTTCATCAAAATCTTAAATCATCCAAAAGGTTTAGCCATAGGCGCTAGACACATCACCATCTCAACATGTGGTATCGTGGAAAACATTTATCGATACGCTGATGAACATTTACAAACAAATTTAGCCATCTCATTACACGCACCTAATGATGAACTAAGAAGTAGATTAATGAAAATTAACCGTGCTTATCCTTTGGATAAAGTTATGGAAGCGGTGCGTTATTATGAAAAAGAAACAAAGCGTAGAGTGACTTATGAATATCTTCTTTTAGAAGGTATTAATGACACTAAAGAACACGCTCAACAGTTAATTAAATTAATTAAAGGAACAATGGGTTATGTTAATCTCATTCCATATAATGAGACAAATAAATTCCCAGAATTCCATCGTTCCAGTGGTAACCGTGTCCACGCTTTCTTAGATTATTTAATGAAAGGTGGAGTTACCGCCACAATTAGAAAAGAATTTGGTAGTGATATTGACGCAGCATGCGGTCAATTAAAAGCCAAAGTAGAGGAGGAGAACAGAGATGAATAGTCGTTATCTATCTGGTCGCTTCTCATATAAAACTGACATTGGAAAAATCCGCTTAAGTAATGAGGATCAAGCCGCTGCTATGATCAATGCTTCGGGTAATGTTTTACTCGTTGTTTGTGATGGTATGGGTGGTCAAAATAAAGGTGATTTAGCCTCATCCTTAGCGATTAATACAATTACGACATCATTTAAAAGCCGTAAAGGCTTCCTAAACCGTTACTTTGCAAAACTCTGGGTTGGTCAAGTTATCCGTGAGGCAAACAGATCAATCTATGAACAATCACAAAGTAACAAGTCTTATCATGGTATGGGTACCACAATTACCTTATTACTCATCATCAAAGATACTGCTATCTTAGGCCATGTTGGTGATTCTCGTTGTTACTTCTTAAGAAACAGACGTGAATTCACCCAAATGTCGGAAGACCAAACATATGTTGGCTACTTATTGAGAACCGGACAAATTAATCAAGAAGAAGCTTTAACCCATCCAAAAAGACACGTACTCATGAACGCTCTTGGTGTCTATCCAAGTGCGAGTGTGGATGTTAAATCATTCCCATACATGGGTGAAACAGTGCTCTTATGTAGTGATGGTTTATATAACAATGTGCCTACTAATGACATCGCTTCAGTTTTAAAAGGCGAAGACACAGTCGAACAGAAAGTCGACGAACTTATTGCTATTGGCAATAAAAATGGTGGTAGTGACAATATCGCCGTGGTCATTTGGGAGGCACAAGAATAATGAGTACAATTAAAATTGGCGCCCTCGTTGACGGGCGCTATCGTATCGAAGCACGAATTGGTCATGGTGGCATGGCGGAGGTCTATGAAGCCACTGACATTATTAATAAACGTAAAGTTGCCATTAAGATGATTAGGGAAGACGTGATGAAGAATCCCATCAATCTTCGTCGTTTCCAAAATGAGGCCACAATAGCCTCAAGTTTAAATCACCCTAACATCGTGAAGGTTTTTAACCATGGCACAATTGAAGGTCGTCCATATATCGCTAACGAGTATGTGCGTGGCCAAAGCATGAAAGATATGCTCGATTTTAGAACATCTATTCCAATCGCTGAAGCGGTTAGTTATATGTTGCAATTAACATCTGCTCTTTTTTATGCCCATCAACATAACATCATTCACCGTGATATCAAACCACAAAACATCTATGTCATGCCTGATGGCACGATTAAATTAGGTGACTTTGGCATTGCTCAGGCTGGTGGAGTGGATGATAGTTTTACAAAAACTAGTGAAATCGTGGGCTCTGTCCATTACTTAGCCCCTGAAATATCTCAAGGTAAACCAGCCTCTATTCAATCAGATATCTATGCCGCTGGGGTCACCTTCTATGAATTATTAACTGGTCATGTTCCATTTGATAAAGATACCCCAGTTAATGTCGCAGTCGCACATGTTAAGGAGAAATTCCCTCCTGTTAAAAAATATGTACCAAACTGCCCTAAAGAAATTGAAAAGATTATTGCTAATGCGACAAGAAAACGCTTAAGCGACCGTTATAAAGGAGCGGATGAATTCTATGATGACTTATTAGAAATAAGTAAACATCCAGAACTCTTAAAAGAAAAGAAACCGCTCATCTCGAGGATTTTTGGGTTTAAATAATGAAGGGATTAATTGTCGCTATTACATGTGGTCTCTACGCTATTGAAGCGGAAGGGGTCATTTATAAATGTAAGCCACGTGGTATTTTCCGTAACCAAGGAATAAAACCAGTCGTAGGAGATAATATCGAATTTGATCCAAATGAATTAGTGATAGAAAATGTCTATCCTCGTTCCTCATCTTTAAAAAGACCATTAATCGCAAATATTTCTCAAATCATCTTAGTGTTCTCCCTTAAAGAACCTGATTTTTCCTACCTTTTAGCGTTTAAATATCTAACCTACGCTAATATGCATAATATCAAGGCAAAATTAGTCATTACCAAGATTGATAAAGAGCATGATGAAAAGCTCATAAATGAAATCAAAGAAACATTTAAAAGTATCAATATTGAAACCTATTTTATCAGCAATAAAACTAAAGAAGGACTCGAAGAAGTGAAGGCTTTATTTAAAGGTGAAGTAAGCTGCATTATGGGTCAAACTGGTGTTGGTAAATCATCTTTAATAAACGCTATTGATAGCAATTATGAAAGAGCCATTGGTGAATATTCTATGGCCTTAGGAAGAGGCAAACACCAAACAAAAGAAGTCATCCTTTTACCATATCAAGGTGGCTATATTGCCGATACTCCAGGATTCTCTTCATTAGAGTTAAATCTCTATAAAGAGGACCTAGCAGCCTTCTATCCTGGCTTTACCAATTTATATAATAAATGTTATTTTGCGGATTGCTTGCATTTAAGCGAAAATAGGTGTTTAGTAAAAGAGAAGGTTCATAATGGTGAGATTTCTAATCTCGCCTATGAATGTTATAAAAAGTTATCAGAAGAAGCAATTTTTAAAAAAGAGAGGTATTCAAAATGAAAAAAATGATCGTTTCCCCATCCATTCTAGTGTGTGATTACTTACACTTAGAAAATGAATTAAAAAAGATTAAGGATGCTGGATGCACATGGATCCATTTAGATGTCATGGACGGTCACTTTGTTCCGAATATTTCTTTCGGTAATATCTTCTTTGAAAAATTGTTTAAAGAAATCGACTTTGTTAAGGATGTTCACCTCATGGTGGAAGACCCAATGAGTTTCGTTAAAAAGTTCGCTAAAACAGGCGCTGACTATTTAACCTTCCATTATGAAGCATGTAAAAACGATGATGAAGTCGATGCAGTTATCGATGAAATCCATAAATATAAAATGAAAGCTGGTCTTTCTGTTAAACCAGAAACCCCAATTGAAAAAGTCTATCCATTCTTAGAGAAGCTTGATCTTGTGCTCGTCATGAGTGTTGAACCTGGTGCGGGTGGTCAAAAATTCATCCCAGAAACATTAGATAGAATTAGCGCTCTTATTGATGAAATTGTTGAAACAAGAAGTCACGCTTTAATTTCTGTCGATGGTGGTATTAACGATATCACTGGTAAGGACTGCTTAAATATCGGCGCTGATGTCTTAGTCGCTGGTAACTACTTATTCAGTGCGGATAACTTTAAAGAAAGGTACGATAGCTTATTCCATTAATATGGGCTTTATTTCCCTTGCGATATTTTTAGCTAGCTTATCTCTCTTTGTGGGAGGATATTTTCTTTCCTCCGCTTTTTACTATAAAAAACATGATGTGAAATATTCTTTTAAAAGAATGTTTCCATATGAATTTAATTATCCAAATTCTTTTAAAAGAAACATATACGGCAATATCGCTTTAGTCTTATCAATGCTAGGCGTGATTGTCTTTTATATTTATAAGATGAGTAATATTAATTCTAATAGCATTACCATCTACGTTTTAGTGGCCCTTTCTATAATTACCGCTGCACTAATTGGCTGCTTATTATTTATGCCATTACAATTCTTAAGAACACATATTATTGTTTCTACTTTAGCGATGACTCTTTCATTTGCAATGCCTGCTCTTAATGCCTTGTTAGGCTATGAAGCATTTAGAATGGCGGAAGTGGATTATACGAAAGCATTAAGTGTCATTGCCATGGTCGTCGGTGCAATTTTAGCAGTAGTGATGATAATATTTTTGTTTAATCCAAAAGCAACATATAAAATATATTTAGATAAAAGTGTTGATAAAGATGGCAATGAAGTAATGGCTAGACCAAAATTTATTCCAATCGCTTTTAACGAGTGGTGGGCCATTATCACTTATATGCTATCTCCATTACCTTTAGTCATTTTAAGTTTT
>CAMNMM010000080.1:0-4322 GCA_946544655.1 uncultured Caryophanales bacterium
ATTAGCAAAGCTAAAAAGAGCAAAGACAAACCAACAATGATTATGATCCATACCGTAATCGGTTATGGCAGTGCAAAACAAGGCACAAATAAAGTTCATGGTAACCCATTAGGCGCTGAAGACGGCAAAGCCGCTAAGTTATCCTATGGTTTCGACCATGAAGACTTCTATGTCCCACAAGAAGTTTATGATTTATTCGCTAACACCTTTGGTGCTCGTGGTGAAAAAGCTCTTAAGGCTTATAATGATGCCTTAGCAAAATTAGCCGCTGATAAGAAGACCAAAGATGAATATGATCGTTTCATTTCCTTAAACGGTGTTGATGTTGATAAATACTTACCAGGTGTTTATCCAGACTTCGTTGAAGGTTCTTCTACATCCACCCGTGTTGCCTCTGGCAAAGCCTTAAATTACTTAATGCTTTCCATACCAAACTTATATGGTGGTTCCGCTGACGTTGCTGGTTCAGTTATGACCAAACTCGATAATGGTGCAAACTTCGACGCCAATAATAGAGAAGGCCACAACATCAACTGGGGTATTCGTGAATTCGCGATGGCGAGTGCACAAAACGGTATGCTCTTACACGGTGGTGTACGTAGCTATGTCGGTGCCTTCTTCGTCTTCTCTGATTACATGAAACCAGCCATTCGTATGGCTTGCTTAAGTCATGTTCCAGCCATCTACTTATTATCTCACGATAGTATCGCCGTAGGCGAAGATGGTCCAACACATCAACCAATCGAACAATTAGCGATGTTACGTAGCATTCCAAATATGGATGTTATTAGACCAGCGGATGAAAGAGAAACATATGGTGCATGGTTTGCCGCTTTACAAAGTAAGAATCATCCAACTGCCATTATCTTATCCCGTCAAAATCTTCCTTTATTAAAGGAAAGTGATGGTGAAGCCTTAAAGCGTGGTGCATATGTTGTTAGCAAAGAAGCCAAGAAAGCCGACTTTGTTTTAATCGCCACAGGTAGTGAAGTCTCTTTAGCGGTCGCTGCTCAAGCTCTATTACTTGAAAAAGGCATTGATGTCAGAGTCGTCAGTATGCCATGCTGGTCATATTTTGAAAAACAAGATGAAGCTTACAAGAAGAGTGTCATCAACCTTCCAAAGGAAAAATGTGTTTCTATCGAAATGCTTTCCACATTTGGTTGGGCCAAATACGCTGATACAAACATTGGCTTAGATCAATTCGGCGCCAGTGCTCCAGCAAAAGATGTCTTCAAGAAATTCAACTTCACTCCAGAATTTGTCGCTGGTGTTGTTGAAAAACTTAAATAATCACTAAAAACACAAAATTAGAAGCGGGACCACCGCTTCTTTTTTTGTGGCTCTCCACCACCACTCCTTTTTATAAATAAAAAGGAAAATACATTAATAAGCATTTTAAATCAAGCAATTTTTCCTCTTTTCGCGTGAGTGAAAGTTCTTACGAAAACATTTGACAATTCTTGCACCCCACGGTTCGTGTGCACGCGTATACGCTTACGCATTATGCGTATAGAATTTTAAGAGTCAGTTTGCAAGTAAAAAGAAATGATTTTATTTGCTTGCCTATAGAAGTGGGAGCGACTATAATCGCTAAAAACTTTTCCACTTTCTTCTTTTACAAACGAATATATTTAAGATATATTATTAGTAGGTACAGATTATGGCAGACTACGTCTATATTGATAACTACTCAAATAAAGGTAAAATCGCTATCTCACTCAATGTCTTCGATGCATTAGTGACGAATGCTTTAGCGAGCGTTAAAGGCATCTCCATGAGCAGTGCCCATATGAAACGTAATCAAAAGATTCGTCTTAATAGACCAGTACAAACCACAATTAGACGCGGTATTGTTCACGTTTGGGTCGCAGTGGATGTCACTAAAGGTACTAATTTACAAGAAGTGACTCATAACATTCAAGATGAAATCACTAACGCATTCTTAATGGCCACTGAACAGGTACCATTTGACGTGCAAGTCAAAGTTATATCAATCATTTAATTTATTAACAGTCTTTTTTTATGGAAAAAATATCTCGTAATCAAGAAAACTTTATAATCATGACCGTCATTTATGACGAGATTGCTGACCAAGTGGCAAGTAGGGAACATAACTTCCGTGATGTTGATGAAATCATCACTGAAATGACTGATGATCCTCGTCCATTTAAGGAACATAGTGCTTATGTACAAAACATGATTTCTAGTGTCTTAAATAACTATGGTGCGATTATCTGCGCTTTCCAACCTCATTTAAGAAACTGGAAATGGGAAAGATTACCGTTATTAACACAAGCAGTCCTATTAATGAGTTACGCTCATTTCTACTATGTAGAAAAGATTGATAAACGTATCGTTATCAATACCGCAGTGGAACTCGCTAAAAAATATATCGAAGAGAAACAAGCAAAGTTTATCAACGCTATTCTTGATGAGGTCTTATAATGAACCAAGATCGCCCAGTCTTTACAGTCAGCGATATCAACCAATACATTAAAGCTCTCATTAGCGGTGATGAAAATTTAAAATACATCTACGTTAAAGGAGAAATCTCTAATTTTAAAATGGCTAGTAACGGTCATTTTTATTTTTCTCTTAAGGATGAAAAATCCTTAATCGGTGCGATGATGTTTTCTAATTACGCTAATAGAATCAACTTTAAGCCAGAAAACGGTCAAGAAGTTGTTGTCTTTGGTTCAGTTGACGCTTATCCAGGTAGAGGCACATATCAAATCATCGTCTATCAAATGGAAGAAGTAGGCGCTGGTAAACAGCTCTTAGAACTAGAAAAGCTTAAAAAGAAGCTCCTAGAAGAAGGCTTATTCGATGAATCTAGGAAAAGAAAGATAAATCTTTATCCAAATGCGATTGGCGTTATTACCGCCCCTAATAGTGCGGCTATTAAGGACATCTTATTTAACATCAAAAGAAGATATCCAATTGCTGATATTTATGTCTTTTATAGTGCGGTACAAGGTGAAAATGCGCCTAAAGAATTACTTAAAGCCTTTGAGTTGGCCCAAACTTATCCTTTAGACACACTCTTAATTGGCCGTGGAGGTGGCGCTAGCGAGGATTTAAGCGCTTTTAATGACGAAGCATTAGTACGAGCCATTGCTAACAGCAAAATGCCTGTAATCGCCTGTATTGGCCATGAAATAGATTCTACACTCGTCGATTTTGTCGCGGATAAGCGTGCATCTACTCCAACAGCGGCAGCGGAACTCGCTACAGTGGACCGTAGGGAAATAGAAGAAAAGCTCTCATTCGCTTTACAGGATATGGAAGAAAGCTTAAAGAGCCGTATCCAAGGAATGAAAGATGATTTATCTTCTTATAAAGAAGATTTAGATTTAGAAATTAGACAATTAGTGAGCCATTATAAAGAACTATTAGCCCATAAGAAAGTGGCATTAGAAGCTCTTAATCCTGATAATGTTATTAATCGTGGCTTCTCCTTAACTGTGGATGAGCAAGGTAAGCCAGTCAGTGATATTAAGCAAGTTAAAAAAGGACAAAAGATTAGAACCATCTTAAAAGATGGCGTTATCAATAGTGAAGTCATAGACACGGAGAAAAAATAGTATGGAAGAAAAACAATTTGATTTTGAAAAAGAGATGAAGAGATTAGATGAAATCGTCGCTAATATCTCCTCAGAAAAACTTCCTTTAGATGAATGTTTAGCCCTCTATAAGGAAGGCCAAGAGATCATCAAAAAGTTAGAAAAAGCCTTAAAAGACGCGGAAGAAAAGGTCGAAAAGGTCATTGAAAACAAATAATTTTCATAGTATTTTACTAGTGGTTATTTAGTAGAAATAATACTTTGTATTAGAAATAATGTCCTGTTTAAGCAGGATTTTATTTTTCAAACAATTTAGTTAACATAATCAACGTGCGCATATATAATGTAGGTATGAGCAAAGTGATCGTCCATATTGACCTTAATGCTTTCTTTGCTAGATGTGAAGAAATTAAAGATCCCTCATTAGAAAATAAGCCAGTGGCAATTGGCCATGATGGTAGAGGAGGGATTGTTTCAACGTGTTCATATGCTGCGAGAAAATATGGTGTCTCTTCGGCTATGCCGATGTTCAAAGCCAAGCAGCTTTGTCCGAACTTAATTATCATTCCAGGTGACTATCATTACTATTCTTCAATGAGTAAGAAGTTCTTTAACTTTGTGAGAAGATACACAAAGCTCGTTGAACCAGCCTCTGTGGATGAATGCTTCGCGGATTTCACTGAAGCGGTCAAAGGCCAAATTGATGTCGTGTTTTTCTTTAGAAAACTCCAAGCGGATTTATTTAAAGAAACAGGT
>CAMNMM010000081.1:0-4303 GCA_946544655.1 uncultured Caryophanales bacterium
GCTAATCACTATTATTCATTGACGCCAAGATGTGATGTTGCTAGTCTTATTTCAACTTTCTTCCTTATTATGACGGCTTTACCATTCTTCAGCATGAATTATCGTTACTCATTAGGTAAAAGTGATTTATATCGTCAAGTGGCCTTTAAAGAAAAGAGAATCAGATATGGTGAACACCTATCGTCTTTGATTATCGTATGCATCGCTTTTACTATTGCCTTGTCTGTTCAAGTCACCACATTAGCGGTTAGAAACTACGTCATCGTAGAAGATCCTAATTTCTATTTATATTATGCCTGGTTTATTCCAATGTACTTCACTTGCTTAGTAGTGGGCACAGGCTTATATTTCATCTCTTATTTACTAGTTTCACGTAGTAACGTCTTTATTAATTCTTTGCTTGTCTTTTGCTTAGGATATACATTCTTTAACTGCATTAACTATGTAGTTATTGCATATTGTATTAGAAACATTGGTGAGGCTAGTTTCTTCCTACAAGGACCATCTGCAATAGGGGCTATTTCTTACGTCGCACAAGAATTTGAAGGATTGATTTGTGGCAATAAACTTCTTCTTCCAATGGCGGAAACCGCAGAATGGCAATATAACGCAGCATTCTTTACTACCATTATTGAATTTGTCCTATTAGCGGCCTTAGGTATCGTGGCCTTTATCGTTGAAAAAGATCCATCCAGTGAATGGGCGGGTAAACCAGATAGTGATAAACCATATCAAGAAATCTTATTCCACGCTGGTTTTGGCACAATTGGTTTAATTATCGGTACAATCATGTCAGGCTCAATATTTAGCACAATCTTGTCATTATTGTTCTACGTTGTTTATGCCGCTTCCTATTACACCTTATATGGCTTATTACGCCGTAACTTCAAATTAAAGGGTTATCAATTTGGTATCCTCTTTGGTAATGTCGGATTATCAATTATCTCTGGCTTTGTTTATATGGGAATATCTGGCTATCAATCCTAAACTAGTGGTGTTGAATAAACCCGAAATATGCACTAAAATATACTAAAAGAAGGTATATGCATATGAAGGGACCTAGTGTTGCTGTTTTAAAAAAGTATTTAACGGCGATGAGTAAAAACAAAGTCAAATATATGACTTGTGAAAGATTATCGCGTATCGTTGGTGTTTATCCAGAAGTCATCGCGGAGAATCTCTCCTATTTTGACCCAATCTTAAATATGGATCCTTCTTATGATTTATTAGCCCTTATTCCTCAAATTAAGGAATATATCCAAGAAGAGGAAGATAAGAAAGCCGCTCCGGTTCATAAAGTCACCGCCACAAAAAGAGATGTGGTGGAATATGAATCCGTCAGTGATTTCGTCTATAAAAAGATGACTTTCGCCGGTATGGTCGATCGTAGTCTTGTCCTTAATGAAAAAGATTTAAGAGTTCTCAAACGTCTCGTAAATGACGAATTAGCGGAACTTAAAAAGAAGAAATAATAAATAATGACCTCTTGTTTGCTAGACGAGAGGTTTTTCTTTGACTGCGTCAATAATAAAAAAGCATCATAAAGATATCACAGAAAAATAACAATTTGTGTCCTTGTAAACGCGCATACATGCTCGTATAATATTATCGGTATTTTAGGAGGGATTTTACATGTCCGAAATTAAAAAGACCATGCTATCTGTCGACGGTAATACCGCGGCGGCATTAGGCTCTTACAATTATATTGAAGTCGCAGGCATCTACCCAATTACTCCATCCTCACCAATGGCGGAGAATATTGATGTCTATGCTTCCCAAGGCCGTAAAAACTTCTTTGGCTCAGTCGTCAAAGTTAGTGAAATGCAATCCGAAGCCGGTGCTTCTGGTGCAGTCCACGGCGTCCTTCAAGCTGGTGGCTTAGCAGCTACATATACTGCTTCCCAAGGCTTATTATTAATGATTCCAAACATCTACAAATGGGTTGGTGAATTATTACCAGCAGTGTTACACGTTTCCGCTCGTAGCTTAGCGACACGTAGCTTATCCATCTTCGGTGATCACCAAGATATCTACGCGATTCGTCAAACTGGTATCGCAATGATTTGTTCCCACAGTGTTCAAGAAATCGCTGACTTAACAAACGTTGCTCACTTAACCGCTATTGATGCTGAATATCCAGTCTGTCACTTCTTCGATGGTTTCAGAACTTCTCACGAAATTCAAAACGTCGAATTCATCGATGACAATGAATGGAAGAAATTACTTCCAATGGATAAGGTTGAAAAGTTCAGAGCTAGAGCTTTAAACCCACATACTCACCCAGTCACACGTGGTGGTGCGGAAAACGACGATATCTACTTCCAAGGTAGAGAAGCCCAAAACAAGAAAGTGGAAGAAGTCATTGAAGTCGCTGAAAAGTACTTCAAAGAAGCCA
The DNA here is from genome assembly GCA_946544655.1 of uncultured Caryophanales bacterium. Classification (GTDB taxonomy): domain Bacteria; phylum Bacillota_I; class Bacilli_A; order RFN20; family CAG-826; genus RUG14515. The sequence goes on from CAMNMM010000081.1 coordinate 2,396, forward strand.
CAAGACTTACAGGCCGTCCATACGCTCCATTCACATACTATGGCGATAAGAACGCTGATAGAGTCATCATCGCTATGGGTTCTGTTACAGAAACCATCACCGAAGTTATCGATGACTTAAATGCTAAAGGCGAAAAACTTGGTCTTATCAAAGTCCATCTCTATCGTCCATTCTCTGCGAAACACTTATTAGCCGTCTTACCAAAGAGTGCTAAACACGTCGCAGTCTTAGATAGAACAAAAGAAGCTGGCTCCGCTGGCGAACCTTTATATGAAGATGTCGTTGCTGCTTTCAACGCTGCAGGCTTAAACGATGTCGAAGTCTTAGGTGGCCGTTATGGTTTATCTTCAAAAGATACACAACCAAAAGACATGAAAGCCGTCTTTGATTTCTTAAAAGCGGACAATCGTTGGAATGGCTTCACCGTTTCCATTAACGATGATGTCACCAACTTAAGCATCCCAGTTGATAACAACTATCATGTTAAAGGTGACTACACATCTTGCTTATTCTATGGTTTAGGCTCTGATGGTACAGTTTCCGCTAACAAATCTTCCATTAAGATTATCGGTGATGCTACTGGTCAATATGCCCAAGCTTACTTCGCTTACGATAGTAGAAAAGCCGGTGGTGTTACCCGTTCTCACTTAAGATTCGGTAAATCCCCAATTCATAGTACATACTATGTCCAAAACGCTGACTTTATTTCCTGTTCCTTAGATACATATCTCTTCAAATTCGATATGTTAAAGAATTTAAAGCAAGGCGGTACATTCTTATTAAATACCGACATGGATGACGCAACATTAGTCAAGATGATGCCAAACCGTGTCAAATATCAATTAGCCACAAAAGGCGCGAAATTCTATGTTATCGACGCCAATAAGATTGCTGGTGAAATCGGTATGGGTAGACATACCAATACCATTCTCCAAGCTTCCTTCTTCTATTTAAACCAAGACATCATGCCATATGATGATGCCAACCACTGGATGAAGAAATTCGCCGAAAAGTCCTACGCCAAGAAAGGTCAAGACGTCGTCGAAATGAACTGGAAAGCCATTGATGCTGGTACAGAAGGTTTAAGAGAAGTTAAAGTTGATCCAGCTTGGAAAGAATTAGAACCAAAGACCGAAAGACAATTAACCGGTGATGATTATTTCGATAATTATGTCGCTGTTATTGGTAACCTCGGTGGTGATGATCTCCCAGTCTCTAAATTCATGGAATATGAATTATTAGACGGCACAATGAGAAACGACATCACATTCAATGAAAGACGTTCCATTGCTGATAGAGTTCCATTATGGCACCCAGAAGCATGTATCCAATGTAACCAATGTGCATTCGTCTGTCCACACGCGACAATCCGTCCAATCTTAATGGATGAAAAAGAATACGAAGCCGCTCCTGAACTCGCTAAAGAAGCTATCAATGCTATGGGTCCAGGCTTACAAGGTCTCAAATATCGTATCCAAGTTTCTCCACGTAACTGTGTTGGTTGTGGTCTCTGTGTTAGCGAATGTATGGCTAATAAGACTGGCAAGAACGCTCTTGAAATGGTCGAAGCTAAATCACAATTCGCCCAAGAAGATGCCGCTGCTTACTTGTATAAGCACGTCACATATAAGGCTGATAGATTACCAGCCGCTATCCAAAATAGTGTTAAGGGCGTTGGCTTCTTAATGCCATATATGGAAATCTCTGGCGCTTGCGCTGGCTGTGGTGAAACCCCATATTACAGATTAGTTTCCCAATTATTTGGTAAAGATATGCTCGTTGCTAACGCAACTGGTTGTTCCTCCATCTATAGTGGTTCTACTCCATTAACTCCATTCTGCACCGATAAAGACGGTCAAGGTATTGCCTGGGCTAACTCCTTATTCGAAGATAACGCTGAATTCGGTT
>CAMNMM010000082.1:0-4289 GCA_946544655.1 uncultured Caryophanales bacterium
AAGAAACATCTTTTATGTTCTGTTGTGTCTTTACTTACCATCTCTTTTTTAGTGGCTTGTAACTCTAACAAGAACACCACTAGTGAAGAACCTAAACCATTAGAAATCGGTGATACCGTTAAGGAATGGAGAACTAACTATGATTTAGATTCATTACCTCTAGGCTTAGCGGACACCAATAGCAAAGGTGAAATTGTTAAAGATTTTGGTAACTATGATAATTCATCATTAAAATACGAAGTCAAAAAATCAAGTAACATGTACCTCGGTAGTGACTTATTAGAGGAACCATATTTCGTAGAAGATGATGCGAAGAATGGCGATATCATTTCCTTATATGTTTATGTACCAAGTGAAGGTAATATCTCTTCTTTACAGTTAGAGGTTTTCCCATCTTCAATGAACAATAGTATTAAGAGTGATTTATTAGAAATCGATAGTAGCCTTGAAGAATCATGGAATAGATTAATGATTTCCTTTGATACTTTAGAAACATTAGGCGCTATTCGTTTAAATTATCAAATTGCTGATGGCGCGGATTCCGCGACTTTCTTCGTGGATAATATCAACATCACCTTAGGGGAAGAAACAGTTAAGACGGGATATGAATATAATGAAGAAAGTTTATATCAAGCCTATGAACCATATCTCAAAGTTGGCACCTGTATGTCAGGAAGAATGCTCGCTAATACAGAGCTTAGAAAGATTACTTTAGATAACTTCAATTCCATCACCGCAGAAAACGAAGGTAAGCCAGAACAAATCTTAGATCAAACAGCTTGCCAAGAATTAGCGAAAACTGATGAAACACAAGTGGCGATTAAAACATCTCCATTTGAAAAGATTTATAACTACGCTGAAGCACATCATATCGGTGTTAGACACCACACCTTTGTGTGGTTTGACCAAACTCCACAATGGTTCTTTAGGAAGAACTATGATTCAAATGGTGCCCTCGTTTCTAAAAGTGTCATGGTGGCCCGTATGGAAAACTTCATTAAAACCGCTTTAGAAACAATCAATAGTAGATGGCCTGGTTTAGTTTACGCAATCGATGTATCTAACGAAGGTGTCCAAAATGGTGGTATTCGTAAAAAAGATAATAACAATATGAATCCTAACTATTGGTATGAAACAATTGGGGATGACTTTGTCTATTATGCTTTCAAATTTGCTAGACAATACGCTGCCGAAGGCCAAGAGCTTTACTATAACGATTATGCCTTTGACTATGACACTAATAACTGCAAGTTCGCTCTTAATACATTATTAAAAGACGCTATTGCAGAAGAACTTATCGATGGTGTTGGTATTCAAGGTCACTTAGACACAAATAACTTTAGTTTAGATGCTGTTATAAAAGATGCAGAAATGATTAAAGAAAAAGGTCTTAAATGCCAAATCACAGAATTAGATATCACTGTTAATAGTGATTCCACTGCGGATTTAAATAATCAAAAGAACGCTTTCAAGAGATTAGGTACTAGAGTGTTAGAAAGTAACGCTAGTGGTAAAACAGAAATCAACGCAATCGTCTTCTGGGGTATCAGAGACGACATGTCTTGGAAGCGTAATCAACATCCATTGTTATTTAATGAAAACTACGCTAAAAAGCCAGCTTATTATGGCTTCTTAGAAGCAGTGCAAGAAATGTATCCAGCCGAAGAAAGCGAGGCCAACGAATAATATGGTTATCTTTACTTATCAATTACCTTCTTCACTATCTTTTGATAATTATGCAGAAGTCGAAGCCGACATTTTTAAACAAATAGAAGGTCATGGCTATGATGAAATCGTCTTAGATGCACAAGGAATGAAATATATCTCTAGTGCGGGTCTTCGTGTTGTTTTAAACCTTAAAAAGAAGTTTGAAAATGTATCCGTTATTAATACTAGTGTCGCTGTTTATGACATCTTTGAAATGACTGGATTTACTAATATCGTGACCGTAGAAAAAGCCTTACGTCAGGTTTCAGTTGAAGGCTGCAAAATTATTGGAAAGGGCGCACACGGTACCGTATATTCTACCGCTCCGGATACCATTGTTAAGGTCTATGAACCAGGTACCTCAATGGTGGATATCAATAGAGAAAGAGAGTTATCTAAAAAAGCATTTGTATTAGGTTTACCTACTGCGATTGCATTAGACACTGTTAAAGTCGGTGACCAATATGGTACAGTCTTTGAATTATTAAATGCAGCGTCATGTGTTAACTATGTTAAAGAAAGTCAAAAGAATTTAGATGACTTCTGTGATAAAGCAGTTGCTACTTTAAAGAAAATCCATAGCACTGTTTGTAATGACAAATCATTACCAGATATGAAAGCCAGTCATCTTAAATATGTCGATAATATTAGAATCTTTTTAAGTGACGAAGAATATTTAAAACTTAAAAAATTTATCGAAGATATTCCTGACGCTAAAACATTAATTCATGGTGACTTCCATCTTAAGAACCAATTATTAGTCGGCGATCAATTAATGCTTATTGATATGGATACCTTATGTACTGGTAATCCAATATTTGAAATCGCTAGTGTCTGTAACTCATATTATGAATTTGGTGAAATTAGAAGAGAAGCAATTGAAGACTTCTTAGGCATTTCATTAGAGACCGCGAATTATTTATGGAAAAACATTTCTAGAAAATACTATAGCGATTTAAATGATAAACAATATCAACACGCTATTGATAAAGCTAGATTAGTGGGTTGCATACGCGCTTTACATTATCTAAAGAAACGCAATATGCCAGAAGAAGATAAGAAAAAGTGCCTTGAACATATTAGAGAATTATTAAAGAAGATTTAAGTATAATTGAAATATAGAATATATTACTATATAATAGTAATATGACCGAACAAGAAAAAAGAAGATACATTATTAAAACTGCCATTGGCCTACAAGCTGTCGATGGCCTTCATGTTTCAGATTTCTTTTTGCAGCAAAGCGAAAGGTATATTTCTGGTGAAATAACTCTCAAAGAACTTGGCGAAATCGTCAGAAAATATCATGAGAACGATGACAAAAAATGAATGCAAGGCCGGCGAAGAGTCTACAAACATTGAATCTTTAGCGTATATCATCAATTCCGTTGGTGGTGTGGAGCCATCTCCTGAAGCAAAGAAAATTATTCACTTATACGCTATCGGCGAAATAGATTTAAATACCGCAAAGAAAATACTATTAAAGGAATATCATTCATAGAGATTGATATTTGTTTAGCAGTTTTCTATATTTGTTAACGTCTAATAAGTGAAAGGTGGTAAACCACTATGAGCAAAAAGGCGTTATTTTTGTTACCTATTTCCTTTATCGTTATTTCCACAGCGTCATGTTCGTGGCTTTTTGGTAGAAGGGACTACGTTTCAGAACGAAATCCTAGTCGCGTTCTAACAAAGAGAATGAACTCAGGTAATCACTATGTTAGATATAACAATTATGATTTAAAAGGGGATATTGTCGATAAAGTTATTTACGAGGTCGATTATACCGTTGAATATACATATCTCAAAGAAACTCCAGATCCAAACGGAAAGTCATTTGAATTAGCTTTGCAAATACCATCCTTATGGGCGCCTTCCTATGATTGGATTACTTTCTACGAAAATGGCTATGCTAAAACAAGTAGATACGACAGCAAAAAAGAAAAATACTATACCTATTATTATCAATTTAATGAAAAAGTAGCCAAAAAAGTTTGTGAACTTGTTGATGATGAATATGAATACATCAAAGAACATGAAAGAAGAGAACAAGAAGAGCGCAATAACGTTGAACGCGAATATAATCAAATGATTAATGAAATGACCTTGTTCTCTGTCATCGATAAAATGAACGAGGATGAAAACACCGATTTAGAATTCGTCTTTGTCACTGATGAAACACCCGCAAGGTACTATGATTTCACATTCAAAGATGATGGTTCTATTTGTACCGCTTTAAAGGGCGCGACATTTGAGAATTTACCTGTTGGCTTTTATAGACATGGTTCAGAAACACGCCTTTATATCAGAGGCTCAGGTTGGACAATTGATGTGTTCAGAGAAGATAGATTTGTAAAAGCCTATTACTCGACACAAGATAAATATGGTAGAAATTACTCTGCATCTTTTGAAAAGCTCATTGATGAAGATTCATTAAATATAGTAATGAATTTAGCCTACGAACTAAGTGCTCCTAAGAATCCATTTGGTAATGGTAGTTCAAATCCATCTTCAAGCAGTGAAGAGTAAGCATAAATAATTAGCGCGTATACGCATTATCCGCTATAATATATGCAAAGGCA